>CANJRC010000011.1 GCA_947476535.1 Betaproteobacteria bacterium | reverse complement strand
GGTGCAGCTGCGCCAGCCCGAACTTGTCGGCGCGATGCATGATGATGGTGTTGGCGGTCGGGATGTCGAGGCCGGTCTCGATGATGGTCGAGCAGAGCAGCAGGTTGGAGCGTTGCTGCACGAAGTCGTGCATGACGCGTTCCAGTTGGCTGTCCGGCATCTGGCCATGGGCGACGGTGATGCGTGCCTCGGGCAGGAGCTTCTCCAGCCGCTCGCGCATGTTCTGGATGGTCTCGACATCGTTGTGCAGGAAGTAGGTCTGGCCGCCGCGCTTCAACTCGCGCAGCACGGCCTCGCGCACCACGCCGGGCGAGTAGGGTTGCACGAAGGTCTTGATGGCGAGTCGCCGTTGCGGCGCCGTGGCGATCACCGAGAGGTCGCGCAGGCCTTCGAGGGACATCGCCAGCGTGCGCGGGATCGGCGTGGCGGTCAGCGTGAGCACGTCGACTTCGGCTCGAAGGGCTTTCAGCGCTTCTTTCTGGCGCACGCCGAAGCGGTGCTCCTCGTCGACGATCACCAGGCCCAGTCGCTTGAATTTAACGTCTTTCTGCAGCAGCTTGTGGGTGCCGATGACAATGTCCACCCCGCCAGTGGCCAGTTGCTCCACGACGGCACCGGTTTCCTTGCCGGTGCGAAAGCGCGAGAGCTCCGCGATCTTGATCGGCCAGCCGGCAAAGCGATCCGAAAAGGTCTGGAAATGCTGTTCGGCGAGAAGCGTTGTCGGCGTCAGCACCGCGACCTGCATGCCATCCGACACCGCAACGAAGGTTGCGCGCAAGGCGACTTCGGTCTTGCCGAAGCCCACGTCCCCGCACACCAAGCGGTCCATGGGGCGGCCAGAGGTCATGTCACCGATTACCGCGGTGATAGCGCCTGCCTGATCGGGGGTCTCCTCGAAGCCGAAGCCTTCGGCGAAGGCTTCGTAGTCGTGCTGGTTGAGGTTGAATGTCCGGCCCTGGCGAGCAGCGCGTTGCGCGTAAAGATTCAACAACTCGGCGGCAGTATCGCGCACCTGGATGGCTGCCTTGCGCTTGGCCTTGTCCCAGGCATCGCCGCCCAGCCGGTGGACGGGGGCGGTCTCCGGCGGTCCGCCGGTGTAGCGGGCGATCTGCGACAGCTGTGCGACTGGGACGTAGAGCTTGTCTTCGCCGGTGTAGGTGATGAGGAGAAATTCCCCTTCGCCTTCGCCGAAATCGAGGTTGACGAGACCCCGGTAGCGGCCGACGCCGTGCAATTGGTGCACGACCGGGTCGCCCACGCGCAGCTCCGAGAGGTCCTTGAGCATTCCTTCGATCGAGGTCTGGCGAGACCGTTCGCGTGCCGCCTTTGTGCGGGCTGTGCCGGCATAGAGTTCGGACTCGGTGATGACGACAAAGGATTCGTCGACGGCGATGAATCCGTTGAGCAGCGGCCCTGCGCCCAGCATCACCGCATCCGGTGCTGCCATGAACGCCGCGAAGCTGTCGCAGGGCGGTGCACTGAGGTCGTATTCCGCCAGGTACTGCGACAGGGTTTCGCGGCGTCCGGCGCTTTCAGCCAACAGCAGGACACGACGCGCTGCAACAGTGCGCGATTCGGGCGCCACGTTGAGCTGCGTTTCGCCCAGGGCGTGCTGCCTGGCAATGAAGCCCTTCAAGCGATGCAAGGGGTCGGCTGCACGGCGCTCGACCGACACCTCGGGCAACGACAGCGCGCGCAGCAGGCCGCCATCCAGCGCGGTGCGCTCGAATCGGTGTGCATCGATGAAGAAGTTTTCAGCCGACAGGTAAAGCCTGTCGGGCGGCAATACCGGACGGGTCCGGTCTCCCGACAACAGCTTGTAGCGCGACTGCGTGTCGCGCCAGAACTCGGTGATCTCGGCGTGGATGTCGCCGTGTAGCGCGAGGCGTGTGCCTTGCGGCAGATAGTCGAACAGTGTCGCTACTTCGTCGAAGAACAGCGGCAGGAAATATTCGATACCGGCCGGGGTGACGCCGTTGGATACATCCTTGTACACGTTGCTCTTGGACGGGTCGCCATCGAAGGCTTCGCGAAAGCGCGCGCGAAACTGCGTGCGCGAAGCCTCGTCGAGCGGGAACTCGCGCGCCGGCAGCAGCTTGATCTCGTTGACCTTGTAGACCGTGCGCTGCGTGTCCACATCGAAGGTGCGGATGGACTCGATGTCGTCATCGAGCAGCTCGATGCGGTAGGGCAGGGCGCTGCCCATGGGAAAGAGGTCCACCAGGCCGCCGCGCACGCAGTATTCGCCTGGCGCCACCACTTGCGACACATGGGAGTACCCTCCCAGCGTGAGCTGCGCGCGCAGGCGGTCGAGCGACAGCTTGTCGCGCTGCTTGAGAAAGAAAGTGTAGGCAGCGAGGAACGACGGTGGCGCCACGCGCGTTAGCGCCGTGGTGGCCGGCACGATCAGTACGTCGAAATCGCGTTGCTGGATGCGGTGCAGTGTCGCCAGTCGCTCGGAAATCAGGTCGTGGTGGGGAGAGAATCCGTCGTAGGGCAGGGTTTCCCAGTCGGGAAACAGCGTCACGCGCAGCTCGGGATCGAACCACGCGGTTTCTTCCTGCAGTCGCTGCGCGTCCGCGGGGTGGGCGCAGATCACCATGAGCGGGGTCGCGGCTGCATTGGGTCGCGTCATGCGGGCGAGGCGCACAACGGCGAGGGCATCGCTCGAGCCAGGCAATACCGCGCCAGGCCGCGCCTGCGGATTTTCCTCGGCGATGACGTCCGGTGCGTTCATGATGTCAAGTTTCAACAATGGGTAAAAATGGGCAGCACAAACAGGAAAACCCGCGATCAGCCTGCCATGCCGATGTGAAAGCAATGCGGTGATGCTGGCACTGGGTTTAACATCGGTCGGCCGCGACGCGGGGACAGCTATAATTATACCGACGCGCCCGTTGCATCCTGATTGTTTTTCCAATGGAATTCCATGGCAATGCACGCCAAGCGGGTGCCGATTTCATACCTTTACGGGCACACACCCACGTGAGTTCCGGACTGTTCGGACTGATTCCCGCTGCAGGCAGCGGCGAACGCTTTGGTGCGGGCAGTGCCCGACCGCCAGGCATGCCCAAGCAGTATCTGCCATTGAACCTGCCCCAGCGCAGTGGCGCGGCATCGGGTACATCGAAGCCCATGATCCTGCACAGCATCGACTCGATGCTCGCTGTGCCCGAGATCGAACTGGTGTTCGTGGTGCTGGCACCGGGTGACGAGCAGTTCCGGATGATCGATCTGGGAGCGCGATCGAGTCGAGTGGCTCCGCTCTACTGTGGCGGCGGCTCGCGGCGAGACAGTGTCCTGAATGGACTGGTTGCGGCCTCCAGTGCCGTGGAAACCGACGACTGGGTGCTGGTGCACGATGCGGCGCGGCCCTGCCTTGCAATCGAGGAGCTTCGCAAGTTGATTGACACTGTGCAGTCCGATGCCACCGATACTGCCGCCAGCGGCGGGGGCATCCTGGCCCTGCCGGTGTCAGACACCTTGAAGCGCGCCCGCGCGAGCGGTGGCGCGGCCAGCGTCATCGAGTCGACCGTATCGCGCGACGGACTGTGGCAGGCGCAGACGCCGCAGATGTTCCGCTTTGGCGTGTTGCTGGATGCCTTGCGCGGCGACCCGACCGCCACGGATGAGGCTTCGGCCGTGGAAAAGCTGGGGCTCAGGCCGCGCCTGGTCGAAGGCAGCTCGCGAAACATCAAGGTGACCTACGGGCCGGACCTTGCCTTGGCGGCGCTCATACTGGAAGCCGCTGCGACGAGGCCGGCTCCGCCTCTGAAGTGAAAACAACAGGAACACTCGACCATGATTGACATGCGCATAGGCCAGGGATTCGACGTGCACGCGCTGGTCGCCGGGCGCAAGCTCATCATCGGCGGCGTGGATATCCCGTATGCAAAGGGGCTCGACGGCCATTCCGATGCCGATGTGCTGTTGCACGCCATTTGCGATGCGCTGCTGGGTGCCGCGGGCCTGGGCGACATCGGGCGGCATTTTCCGGATACGGACCCCCGGTACAAGGGCGCGGACAGCCGGGCACTGCTGCGTGCCGTCGCCGAAAAGATCGCTGCCGCGCATTACGCGGTGGCGAACATCGATGCCACCATCATTGCCCAGGCGCCAAAGATGGCGCCACACGCAGATCGTATGGCCGCCAATATCGCCGCCGACCTCGGTATTGCCCGCGGCGCAGTCAATATCAAGGCCAAGACCACCGAGCGCCTCGGATTCACCGGGCGCGGGGAAGGCATTGCTGCCGAGGCGATCGCGCTACTGTCAGCTGTCGTGACGTACCAGGGGCCGGCGCTGTAGTGTCTCCGACGCTTCCTTGGACACGGGTGCACTGATGGCGACCCTGTTCCAGAGCATTGCCGGGCTCACCGCGCCGCTGTTCCTGCTCGTGTTGTTGGGTTACCTGTTGGGCGCCTGGGCGCACTGGCCCAAGAGTGTGGCGGACGCTCTGACGCGCTTCGTGTTCGTGGCTGCGATCCCTGCCATGCTATTTCACATCATGAGCCGCTTCTCGGAGATGCCGAGGGCGGATGCCAGCCTGCTCTCGGCTTTTTTTGGCGCATGTTTCATCGTGTTCATTGCGGGGCGCTTGCTGTCACGTGCGCTGTTTCACCTCAACGGTGAGTCGCAATCCATATTTGCAATGGGTGGAATCTTCTGCAATATCGTGCTCCTGGGCCTGCCCATCGCCAAGGTGACGCTTGGCGATGCGGCCATTCCGGCGGTGTCGCTGGTGGTGGTGTTCAACGCATTCATCCTCTGGACGCTGGTGACGGTGTCGATTGAATGGGCGCGCCACGGCGCCGCATCCTGGGCGGGCATCGGGCGCACTGCGCGCGGCGTGTTGACCAATCCGGTGGTGGTGGGCATCCTCGGTGGCACAGCGTTCGGCTTTACGGGGCTTGCCTTGCCTGGAGTGGTGGACCGGACCCTCGGCATGGTCGGCCAATCCGCTGTGCCGCTGTCACTCGTGGCGCTGGGGCTGGGTCTGGCGCAATACGGCGTTCGCGATGGCTGGCGGCAGAGCCTCGGCATCGTTCTGATCAAGGCGGTACTCATGCCGGTCACTGTCTATGCGCTGGCGCGATTGATCGGTCTGCCGCCCCTTGAGACGCGCGTTATCACCGTGCTTGCTGCCATGCCGGTGGGTGCCAACGTGTACCTCATGGCCGAGCAGTTCAAGGTGATGGGCGGCCCGGTGGCCTCCAGCCTGGTGATCTCGACCCTGGTGGCCTCTGTCAGCGTGCCGCTGGTGTTGACCTTGACCGCGCTCTGAGCTGATCAGTGCGCGAGGCAGAGGAGTCGCGCACCGGCGCTCCACCGGGACGAACAAGGCTGTTCTTCGCCCTGTGGCCGGACCAGCGCGTGCGGGCGTCGCTGTCCGACTTGACGCAGGTGGTGAGGGCAGGCTGTGGCGGGCGCATCATGCAGCCGCGCAACCTGCACCTGACGCTGGCCTTTCTGGGCGATACCGTAGAGGCCCATCGAGACGCGGCGGTCGCCGCCGCTTCGCGCGTGAAGATGCCGCCCTTCGACCTATTCATCAATCGCAGCGGTTACTTCAGGCAGGCGCGCGATCGAGGCATCGTCTGGGTGGGCTGCGAGGCCGAGCCTTCGTTGTCCGCGCTGGCCGCCAATTTGCACGCGACACTGCGGGAGGCAGGCGTGCCCTTCGATCGCAAGCCCTTCGTTCCTCACGTTACCCTGTTGCGCGATGCGCGAGCACCGACGGCGCCGATCGCGTTTTCACCCGTGCGGTGGGTGGTTCGCGATTTTTCGCTGATCGCCTCCACCCGCGATGCCCAGGGGCCGCTGTATCGGATCGAAGCAGGGCCTTTCGGCGGCGCGAAGTGACCGCGACACGTGCCACCGGCAGGGTGTTGCTTACTGCGGCTGGAAATTGCCCAGCTGCGCCGCGTACCGCCAGAACTGCATGCTGGCTTCGTAACTCTTCAACTGCTCTTCAGGCGAGTTGCCGACGGTGTCATAGCCGAGCTTCCTGAATTGCTCGATGGTTTCCGGCTGCTTGACGGCTGCAACAGCGGCCGCGCTGACCCGGTCGATCATGGTGCGCGGCGTGCCGCGCGGGGCCCAGAAGCCGGCGCCGAAGCCTGCGGCTTCCACGCCCTGGATGCCTGCCTCGGCGGCAGTCTGCACGTTGGGGTATTGCGCCGTGCGCTTGGGCGCGGTGACGAAGATCGCCCGCACGGTGCCGGCCTGCAGCGGTGCCTGAAAGTTGCCGAACAAGTTGACGTGAATGGCGATCTCGCCGCTCGCCAGCAGCGGAATGAACTGCGCGGAGCTGGTGTAGGGGATGGAGGTATATGTTATGCCGGCCTTGCTCTTGACCACTTGCATCAGCAGTTCCTGGTTGGCGATGGTGACCGGCATGTTGAACTTTTCCGGCGGCTGCGTTTTCGCGTAGGCAACGAGTTCCTGCAGGTTGGTGGCCGGGAGCTTGGCGCTGGAGAAAAGCACATAGGGCGCGTACATGCTGTCCGATACAGGCGCGAAGTCCTTGCCCGCGTCGATCGGGTTGTTCTTGGTGAAAATCGGATGCAGGTTGGACACGCTGCCAAAGAAATACGTGTAGCCGTCCGGCTCGGCTTTCACCACCACATTGGCGCCGATGACACCGCCCGCTCCCGGCCGCGCCTCAACGATGAGCGGTTGGCCGAGCACCTTGTTCATGTGCACGCCCAGCACCCGCGCCCCGGTATCCGTCGTGGTACCGGCCGGAAAGCCGACGACGATGCGAATCGGTTTGGTCGGGTAGGCCTGAGCCACGGCGGATTGTGGCGCCAGCAGCAGGCCGGTTGTCGTTGCAAGTGCGGCCAGCGTCGCCGCGCCAGGCAGCCGCATGACTGCGCCTGTCCGCAATACGTTCTGAATTGTCATCATCGCTCCCCTAATGATTGTTGCTTCATGAATACTTCGCTGAACTACTCGCCGTGTATCCTCTGTCGCACGCCGGACAGCGCGGCGGCTTCAATGCTGTCGAGCATCCGGTGGCGGCTTACCGCGTCGTCGAAGCCCGGAATCATCGGCCTGCCTATTGTGATGGATTCACGCATTTGCGCGTACATCCGGGCGAGATTTCCCGGTCGCCCCGGCGGCACAACCTGGGCGCGGTAGTCGGGTGGTACGGGCATCGGGCTGATTTTACTGTTGGTACCGCGACCGCCTTTCAACATCAATCCGTCCTCGTCGTACTGCACATAATTATTTGCGGTGACTATCAGGTCGCCCTCGTCGCCATGGATCTCCCAGAGGAAGACTTCGCCGCGCGCGGTGCCGCCGCGCAGGTGCACCGAGGCGATGGCACCGCTGGCGAGCACGCCCTGCACGACCACCTGGTCGGGGGATGACATGACGAACGGCCTGCCACCCTCGACGAGGGTTTGCGGCCGCTGCGTCGCGATGGTGGCGGATACTTCGCGAAACTCCCCCAACGCACGGCACAGCGCATCAAGGGAATGCCCGCCGATGATCGAGAACAGCGTCGCGCCATTGCTGCGATCGGCAAGATATTCCTTGGATACGGCACCCCAGGTGGGCGATGAGGCGAGCATGCTGGTGGATAGCGGGCGGCCGATCCAGCCTTGACGTATCAGGTCCGCCACATAGTGCAGCGTGGGGGATGCGCTCGCCTGCAGGCCGACTGCATGAACGCGTCCAGATTGGCGCGCCGCATCTGCCATGCGGACGGCTTCCCCAGTAGTTTTTCCCAGCGGCCATTCGCAGTAGACATGCTTGCCTGCCGCCAGCGCCGCGATCGCGACGGGCGCGTGCATGGGCACGCGCGTGGTGACCACGACCAGGTCGATATCGCTGCTCAGCACCAGTTCCTCGTAATTGCCGAAGGCCAGGCGGAATGCGGGATGCGGCACGACCTCGTGTTGCGGGCGGGCCCTCGCGGGTGCTATGGCGACCAGTTCGAATTCGGGAAGCGATGCGAGCGCCGGCACATGTGACGTTCCGGCCCAACCGGCGCCGGGGCTGATACCCACCATCCCGACGCGTATTTTCGACGGACCCGTCACGTGGTGACTCGTGCCAGGGCAGGGTTCCCGTCGTGCGTCCAATCGGCCACCGCCTTCTCGGCAATGGCGCGCCCGATCCCTGCGGGGGTGTACCCCAGTTCGGATAGCAGCGCGGTGGTGTGTTCGCCGACGGCGCAGGGGGCACCCTCCCGGTTGCCGCCAGGCGAGAAGCGCATGCGCGGGCGCAGCCGCCAGTAGGTGCCAAAGGTCGGGTGCTCCTCGCTGCTGAGAATGCCGCTCTCGAGCGAAAACGCCTCGAAGGAGGATGCCACGGCTGCTGCGGGCACGTTGGCGGCGAGCAGCAGGTGCTCCCAGGCGTCGGCATCGCGCTCGGCCAGGATCGACGCCAGCGCCACGGCGATTGCTGCATCGTCCTTGGGCGATGGTGGAATGCTGCTTGTGGAGTCCGCACTCAGTGCCTCGGGGCGCGCCAGGACGTCCGCCAGTCGCTGCCACTCCTGCATCGTCCGCAGGCCCAGCATCAGCCAGCCGCGGCGGGTCGGGTACAGCCGGTTGAGGCTGTGCAGGCCGTACTGCCCGCCATCGAGCATGGGCAGCCTGGGCATGCCCCGGTAATGCGTCAGTCGCTCGCTGTGCACATAGGCCGAGCTGGTGAGCATGGTGGTCTCCATGGTTTGTCCCTTGCCCGTGCGCTCGCGCGCAAGCAGGCCCATGGCCAGAGCCATGCCAGCACCGATGCCGGAGCACGGGTCCGGATAGGAGTCATCCACCGGCGGATTGCCCAGGCCGGCCTGCAGGATGCCACCGCCGTTCAAGGCATGCGGCGTCGAGTGGAACGCCGGACGGTGTTTCTCCGGCCCGTTCGATCCATACGATGCACCATAAAGGTAGACGATGGACGGATTGATGCGGCGCAAGGTTTCGTAGTCGAGCCCCAACCGTTCGGGTACGCCCGGCCGGAAATTGTGGACCACGGCATCCGACATGGCGACGACGCGCCGCAGGATGTCCTGCCCGGTCTTCGTCTTGAGGTCCACGGGCAGGCTCTCCTTGCCATGGACGAGGTGCACGAATTCCAGGCCCGCCTTGCGCATGGGGTCGCCTTCGAGCGGCTCGATCTTGATGACGCGCGCGCCCATTTCCGCCAGCAGTGTGGCGCCGAGCGGCGCCGCGAGGTAATAGGCGAGTTCCAGCACGGTGATGCCCTCGAGCGGTGGCCTCGTCGCCCCGTTCGCAGGCGACTTGCGCTCCTGCGGCGTCGCCTGGGGCCGCGTGGCCGGTTGGCGCCTGAGCATGTCCGGTAGTTCGACCTGGTGCTCGCCCAGTTGCGGCGCGCTGCGCTCGATGTGCGAGGGTGTTTCCGAAAAATGCACCAGCGCGCCCACCTGCGTCACCTTGCCGAAAACCGGGTCATCCAGCTCGACGATGCGGTCGTTCTCCAGCATCTGCGGATGGCGCAGGAACTCCTCCGGCGTGAGGAACGGGTCACCTCCCACGTCCCATTCGGTGGAAAAGATGCGGATCCATTCGCCGCGCGTCTTGGTCAGCATGCGCTGCGAAATCAACGCGGTCAGCTCGGCGATATCCTCGTTGGTCTTCAGGCCGAGGGGCGCCTGGCCGAATCGCTCGGTATCGAGCAGATGGGCAAGCTCCATGGCCTGCAGCCAGTTGCGAAAGTGCCGCTCCTGGCGGGCGCACATCTGGAGGTATCCGCCGTCCTTGCAGCGCGGTGTCATGAAGCACAGCGCGATGCGTTTGAGCACCAGCGCACTGTCGGAGTCCCGGTTCTGCGTCGAGATCATGGCGTCGTCCTTGCGCTCGAAGGCGAGGCGCATGGTGGTTGCGCTGATGCCGTCGAGCAGGCTGGTCTCGACCTTGCGGCCACGCCCGTCGCGGCAGCGTGCCAGCAGCGCCGCCGCGATGCCCTGCAGCGCGAGCCCGGCAGCGCCAAAGGAGGGTATGGGCGCGGTGATGTAAATGGGGCGCCCCATGTGAATGGCACCGCTCATTGCGTCATTGCCGCAAACGCGGCCGCTCTTGGCGAGCACGAGCTCGTCGTACTGTGCCATGCGCTCATAGTCCGCGGGCAGGCCAAAGCCGCTGATCTCGCAATAGACCAGGTCCGGCTGTTCGGTTGCGATGCTCGTGTAATCGATGCCGCATTGCACAGCCGTCCCGGGCGTGAGCGTCGAGATCACCACGTCGGCGCTGCGGATGAGTCTCCGGATCATCGCCAGGTCCGCGGCCTCGTCGTGGTCCAGCATCACGCTCTTCTTGCCACGGTTCCACATCAGGAAGCCCGGGCTGTGTCGGGAGAAATCGCCGCTGCGCGGCTCGACCTTGATGACGTCCGCGCCGTTGTCGGCCATGATCATGGCCGCCATGGCACCGGCCATGCCCTCGGCCAGTTCCACGACCCGCAGGCCGGCGAATACGCTCGTGGCGTTGCCCATCCCGATTCGCTAGGTCCGCGGCAGCATGCCGGGCAGCTTATAGAGGCGGGTGACGTTGCCGGCGAGGATCAACTCGCGCTCGTCGGCCGGCACGCCGGCCATGTACTGGGACAGGGAACGCTGCGTGAAGGGCCAGTCCGCCCCGACATGCGGATAATCATCGGACCACATCAGGTTTTTCACGCCGATCAGGTCGCGGTTGCGGATGGCGTAGGCGTCGGTGATGTAGGCGTAGGAAAAATGCTTCTCGAAGTATTCCGAAGGCGGCATGGTGAGATCGAACTTGGCCGCCTTGGAGAAACGGTTGTAGCGGTTGTCGATCTGTTCCTTGAAGAAGGGCACCCATCCGGCGTCGACTTCGGCGAAGGTCAGCTTGAAGTTCGGGAAGCGGTTCAACGCACCCGACCACAGGAACTCGAGCATGCGCCGCTCGGCATCCCGGTTGCGTGTGCTGCCTGGCAGCTTCTCGGTATGACGCGTGGGCTCCTTGTCGGTGAGGGATACATGGATGTTGAGCGGGATGTCTGCCTCGGCAAGCAGGCCCCACAACGCGTCGTCGGAGGGCTTGAGTTCAGCCGTGCCGTTCGGATAGCAGTTGATTACCGGACCGACCATTCCCGGCATCTTGATGCAGCGCTCGAACTCCCGGATGGCATCCTTGACGCCGGTTGCCGGCAGCCAGATCATCCCGAACAGGCGGTCGGGCGCGCAGGAGACATATTCGGCCAGCCAGTCGTTGTAGGCGCGCACCATTTCCAGCTGGAACGCGTGGTCCTGATTGATGATGATGCCCTCGGACAGTCGGGGCGTCGGGAAGAGCAACGCGCCATCGATGCCGTCGGCATCCATTTCGGTAATGCGCTCCTTGCCGATGTAGCCGCCCTTGCGCACGCGGTCCCAGGGCAGCCATGCCTTCATTTCTTCCGGGTGCAGTCCGGCGCAGGCGTTGGCGCCGAAATTGATCGGGTCTTTTACGCCCTCGATGATCCAGGCCTCGCCCAGCTCGAAGCGTTTCATCTTCGGGGCGCGGTCCTTGTATTTTCGTGAAACGCGCTTGGCCCACAGGTCCGGGGGTTCATTGATGTGCTGGTCGGCCGATACGATGCGGTAGGGCAGCCTTTCAGGCTTGCCGGAGGAAGTGCGGGCGATCTTGCGCAAGGAATTTCTCCAGTTGGATGGCGGTCTTGATGTTCCAGTGCATCTTCGAGGCCGAGAATGCGTCGAGTCGGGGCAAAGGTCAAGAACTGAGCGTGATGCTCCGCCGTTCGCACGGGGAGCGAAGGGCTGGTCGTTGTTGAGGTTGACAGTAGCGCGCCGCAGTCGCTACTCTGGGACGAATGGCATTTGAAACCGCAGGCACCGGCGCAAGATGTCGACGAGACCTGTACCAAGGGAGAGAGCATGAGCAAGGAATCGCACCTGTCGGCGCAGAAGATCCGCGCGCGCCTGAAGCACCCGGTCATCGACGCCGATGGTCACTGGATCGAGTTCGGCCCGTATGTGCGCGAGGAGATGCGCCGCATCGGCGGTGACCGCGCGGTGGCGGGTTTCACATTTTTTTCCGGGCTGTCGGAGAAGAACCTTGCCATGACGCCTGCTGAGCGCCTGCAAAAGCGCGTCACGCAGGGGCCCTGGTACACGCAGCCGGCGCGCAACACCCGCGACCGGGCGACCGCCATGCTGCCCAAGCTCATGTACGAGCGCATGGACGAGCTGGGCTTCGACTTCTCGGTGCTCTATCCCTCGTCGGGCATGGCCACGGTGCGCATCCCGGATGACAGCCTGCGCGCGCATACCTGCCGCGCGTTCAACACCTTCTGCGCGGAGAACTTTGCGCCCTATGCGGACCGGATGACGCCGACCGCAGTGGTGCCGATGAACACGCCAGAGGAGGCCATCGCCGAGCTGGAGTACGCGGTGAAGCAGCTCGGGCTCAAGGTGGTCTGCATGGGCAGCGTGATCCCGCGCCGGGTCGGCTCGGCGGGTCCCAACCCCAGCCATCCGGACTTGCGCGACAGCTCGGCCGGCGGCGTCTGGTACGACATGCTGGGCATCGACAGCGCCTACAACTACGACCCGGTATGGGAAAAGTGCGTCGAGCTGGGCGTGTCGCCGACCTTTCACTCGGGCTCGCGCGGCATCGGCACCCGTTCGTCGCCGACCAATTTCGTCTACAACCACATCGGCCACTTTGCCGCCGCCTGCGAAGCCGTGTGCAAGGCCATTTACATCGGTGGCGTGACCCGTCGTTTCCCCTCGCTCAAGTTCGGCTTCCTCGAAGGCGGCGTGGGCTATGCGTGCCAGCTGCTCGCCGATATGAACGGCCATTGGGAAAAGCGCAATGCCAAGGCGCTTGCAGAGAATAACCCGAGGAACGTCAAGGTCAAGGAGTTGATCAGGCTGGCCAGGCAGTATGGCGATCCGCGCATAGCGAAGGCGCTGGCCGAGCCCGAGGGCGTCTACGACACCGTGACCACGATCAAGGGCGCGTTCCTTACCAGTGGCAACGAGAGCCTGGACGACTTCGCTGCCTGTAAGATCAAGAAGAGCGAGGACGTCAACGCGCTATTCGTCGACAACTTCTACTTCGGTTGCGAGGCCGACGACCCGCTGAATGCCTGGGCATTCAGCGCCAGGCACAACGCGGGCGGGGCGCGCATCCGCGCCCTGTTCGGCTCGGACGTCGGCCATTTCGACGTGCAGGAGATGGCGGGGGTTTTGCCGGAGGCCTATGAGATGGTCGAGCACAAGCTCATCACCGATGCCGACTTCAAGGATTTCATGTTCACCAACCCGGTGCAGTTCTACGGCGAGGCGAACCCGGATTTCTTCAAGGGCACCAAGGTGGAGAGGGAGGCGGCGGCACTGCTCAAGACACTGAAGGCGAAGAAGGCCGCCAGCAAGGCGCGCAAGACCGCGGCGCGCCGGGGGGCTTAGCAGGTCGGGCGTTGCGGCATCGTGCGGGGGCGCAACCGAGGGGAGAAGCTATGCAGGTGTTCCTTACCCTTAGACCCAAGGCCAGACACGGCAACGCCGCGCGCCTGCTCGCGCACTTCGTGATGACCCTGGAAGGCAATAAATTGTTCAATGCCGACCCCGGGAGCGTCTCCGTTTTTGATACGACATCGCTGCCGAAGGATTACGAACCTAATAAGGCGGGGACCGAGGCGCGCAAGGACTTGGTCGCCAGGTTACTGGGGTTCCAGTAAGAACCTGTTGCAAAATGAAATTGTGCAACCCCCGGAGTAGGGGAGCATGAGGGGAGTATCCCTTCATATTTCAACAGACTCTTAGGGCAAACCCTGAAGGGGCCCCCAAGAGCGAACGGATGGGGGTGACCCTCAGGAAGTCATCTTGGAGCCCGGGCGCGCTGAGCCATGCCGCGAGTTCCATAGCAGCCACAACGACAGCGCTGCAGGCACCACCAGCACGCCGAACGTATAGGCATAGTTGTGGATGACCGAGTAAATGCTGGCGAAGACCAGCGGCGTGATCATTGCGCTGATGTTGTTGAGCAGCAATGACCCGCTGGTGGCTACGCTGACCCGGCCCGGCGGGGCGAGGCGGGCGGTTTCGCTCAGGTAGGCGCCGTGCCAACCGCTACCGGTTGCACCCAGCAGGAAGAACAGCACGGCAAGCCCCGCGATGGGCCAGCTCGGGCCCAGCGTCGCGCAGGTGATCGAAATGACGAGCAGGCCGGTGGCGAGGAGCATCAGCGCGCGCAGGCAATCCCCGGTGCGGTCCGCCATCCAGCCCCAGAACAGCCGCCCCGAAACGCCGCCGACCTGCGCGATGCTGAGGATGAGGCCCGCCTGGACCAGCGGGATTTTCATTTCCTCGTAGAGCATTGTCACGGTGAAATTCTGCATGGTCATCTGGCTGCAGATGAGCAGTCCGCCGACGATGGACAGGCGGCGCAATGCCGGGATGTTCCACATCAGTGAAAGCGCTGCGAACGGGTTGGACGCGAGCGGCACATTGGGGTTCCGATCCTCGTCCCAGTGCCTGCGCCGCCACTGCATCGCAACGACCATGCCGAGTACCACGGCGGCAAAAGTCCACAGGGCGCCTTGCCAGCCGAACAGCAGCGCCAAGCCGGGAGCGGTGAGCGCCGCTCCCAGCGCGCCCAGCGGCACGCCGGTCTGCTTGAGCGAGAACACCATGTTGCGGCGGATCTCCGGCGTGTAACGCAGCAGGAGGTGCGAGGACGCAGGCGTCAGCAGGGCGTAGCCGAAGCCGATGAAGACCGCAGCCGGCGCGAGCAGCGCAAGGCTGCGGGTGCTGGCCAGCAGGATGCCGGTCGCCTGCAGCGTCAGGCCGACCTGCGTGGTGCGGCAGGCGCCCCAGCGCAAGCTCAGGTTGGCGCCGAGCGACAACCCGGCCAGCACGCCCAGGTACACCAGGCTCGCCAGGTATCCAATCATGTAGGCGGGCACGGCGAAGCTCTCGGCAATGACGGGTGCGATGGTCGGCATGGCAACCACCAGCAGGGTGCCGCAGGCCTGTCCCCCGGTCAGCGCCGCCACCATGAAGGCGAACTCCGCGGTGGTCAGCGTGCGTTCGTTGGACTGGCGCTGGATCATGCCCGAATCTTATCAGGCGCACCCGTGGTCGGTGCTTGGTCAATGCAGGGCCACTGCGGGGCCGACCCCAGTGATATCAATGATCTCCTACAGCTAGATCAGTAGGGCATTCCGGTGGTTAAACTGATAATAATGTCCGCAGCGCCCCGGTCGCGGTCAGGACTCAATTGCGGCTGGACTGCGGTGCCAGCGGCAGCCGGATGCGCGCGATCAATCCGCCGCCCTCCCGATTGAAGAGCTCGAAGCGGCCGCCGTGCGCGGCGACGATGCGATCGACGATGGCGAGGCCCAGGCCCGAGCCGCCGGCATTGCTGCGCGCTTGCTCCATGCAGGTGAACGGTTGCTTCATGCGCTCCTGCTCGCCCTCGGGAATTCCCGGGCCGCGATCGCGCACTTCCAGCACCGCCTCTGCACGCTCGACGCGGGTCTGGACTTCGATTGCGCCACCCGCGTAGCGCAGCGCGTTGTCAACGAGATTGGCGATGGCGCGGCGCATGGCCGTTGCGCGCAGCAGCGTCTCCGGCGTGTTCTCCAGATCCGCAGTCACCGGATGACCGCGTTTCTGGTGGCGCTCGACAATCTCGCCCGCGAACTCGGAGAGGCTGGCCGGCGTCATCGCTTCGCCGCCGTCGAGGCGTGCGAAATCGAGGAACTGCCCGATGATCCGGTCCATGTCCTCGATGTCAGCGCGCATGCCTTCCTCAAGTGACGCGTCGGCGCCGCTCATCTCCACGCCAAGCCTGAGGCGCGCCAGCGGCGTGCGCAGGTCGTGCGATACGCCGGCGAGGATCAGCGCTCGGTCCTGGTCGATCCTCGAGAGGTCGCGCGTCATCTGGTTGAAGGCGCGCGACAGGGTTTCGATTTCGGCTGGGCCGATTTCCGGCACCGGCTCGGGCAGCTGCCCGCGACCGATGGATGATGCGGCGGCGGCCAGCGCCTTCAGCGGGCGTGACACGCGCGACACGATGAAGTAGGCGGCGACGAGCGACAGCACCAGGGCAAGCACGCCCCACATGACCCACTGCAGCGCGATGCGCCGCTCGAGGCGTTCACGCGGAATGCGTACCCAGTAGTCGTCATCGGCAATGCCAAAGCTCACCCACATCCCGGGCACGCCGTCGCGGGCGATGGCCAGTTTGGTGTCATCGCCCAGCTCCAGGCGCACGTATGCGGACATGAGCTGCAGCATGGGAATGTCGGGGAGCGGTTCGACGCGTTCGTCTGGCGCGGCGAGGTACACCTGGATGCCTTCGCGCTCGGAGAGCTGGTCGAGCAGTTCGCGGCGGCGCTCAGGATGCGCGGTCACGAGGGCGAGCCGCGTCAGGTTGACGACTGAAACCAGGTTCTGCGAGATTGCGCGCGCGCGCGGCTCGGCCTCATAGGCGCGAAAGATCAGGAACCACGCGGCGGTGGTGACCAGCACCAGCGCCGCGAGCAGGAGAAAGGTGCGCCACAGCAGTGAGCGCGGCAGGAACTCGCTGGTTGCGGCAGAGCGGCCGGCTGGTGTGGCGCCGGCGTCGGCCTTCGATGCCGGCGCCGACGGCAAAGCGGGGGGGAGGCTGCTCATGGGAGATCAGGTCTCGGCGACCTTGCCGTCGGGAATGAACACGTAGCCGAAGCCCCACACGGTCTGGATGTGCGTAGGCTTGGCCGGGTCCTTCTCGATGAGTTTCCTGAGGCGCGAGATCTGCACGTCGATGGCGCGATCGAACACTTCGTATTCGCGGCCGCGCGCCAGTTCCATCAGCTTGTCGCGCGACAGGGGCACCTGGGGGTGGGACACTAGCACCTTGAGCAGCGCGAACTCGCCCGTGGTGAGGCTCACCGCATTGCCGTTTTTGGAAAGGGTGCGGCTGGCGAGATTGACCGTCATGCCGCCGAAGCTCACCGATTCCACGTCGCCGGAGGGTGCGCCGGGCGGCACTGGCGCCGCGCGTCGTCGCAGCACCGCGTTGATGCGCGCCACCAGTTCGCGCGGATTGAACGGCTTGGGCAGGTAATCGTCGGCGCCCATCTCCAGTCCGACGATGCGATCCACATCCTCGCCCTTGGCGGTGAGCATGATCACCGGTAGGGTGTTCTTGGTGCCACGCAGGCGCCGGCAGATGGACAGGCCGTCTTCTCCCGGCAACATCAGGTCGAGCACCATCAGGTCGAAGCGCTCGCGTCCGATCAATCGGTCCATGGCAGGCGCGTCGGCCACCGTGGAGACGGTGAAACCCTGTTCGGTGAGATAGCGCTGCAGCAAGTCGCGCAGCCGCAAGTCGTCATCCACGACCAGGATTCGCGATGGCTTGTTGGTCTTTGTGTTCATGTCGGCCTCACAGTGCGGCAGTGCAATGACAAACTGAAACGTGTGGCGGTGGCCAACGGCTCACCGGATGTCGCCAAGGCGTCATGAAATGACCTTGGCAGCGCTCGTATCGTAGCCGCTCGGGCAGAGCGAGGCCAGTCCACGCGCAGTATGCGGGGTAACAGTCGATTGCAGCGGGGCCATGGGTAACAATTGCTTACAGAAGCCGTGTTGCCGGACGCGACAGCCGCACCTTTGCGGAGTTAAGCTAGGGGCGTGAAAAAAGTATGGCGCGATCCAGATGAGTTGAACCAAAGGGGCTGCGCAGGCGGCAGGGTAATCAGGCGTTGGGCAGTCACATGAAGGAATCGTGGTGAAAATGGCAGTGCTTCGATCGACGATGGGAATCACGCGGATGGTGGCGCTCATGGCGTGCCTCATCGCGGCCGTTCCCGCTGTCGCCGAGCAGCCCGGGTCGTCAGGACCGTTCCGTCGCACCGAGCGACCTGCCGAAAACGGCGTCGACCCGCGCCAGGCATTGCAACGCGGTGAACAACCGCCGCCACGCCAGGCGGGCTGGCCGGTGGGACAGATGAGCCCCGAGGAGCGCCGCCAACTGCGCCGTGACATCGACCAGCATGGTCGTGATCTCTACAAGGAACGGCGCGAACGCCGCTAGCCGGAATGGGGCGCCTCCCATTGGGTCACGGTTCCGTGGTGCGACTTGCGCGTCGAATCGCGCTCCGATTTGCGCATCGATTCAATTTTCCCTTGGCAGGACCGGTACTGGCAATCGGCCTTGGGATTGCCTTACTAGGGCCGAGTGACGCGGGATGGGCCCAGTCCCTGGCGACGGTGCGTGCTGCCTCTGAGGGCGCCTCCCGTTCGATACCGATGGGTATTGCCGATGCCCGGCATTTGCTGGGCCGAGTCGGCTTTGGCCCAACGCTCGGCGAAGTCGAAGCCTATGCCCTCATTAGCCGCGCCGAAGCCGTCGAGCGTCTCCTCGCCGACGTGAAAACCAGTGCCGGCGCGCCGCCGCCGGCGTGGGTCAATGAACCGCTGATGCCGCCGCGCAGTCTGCGCGAAGGCTCGGCCGAACAGCGTCAGGCCTTCCAGCAGCAGGAGATCCGCCGCGGCCTCGAACTGCGCGCCTGGTGGATCGGCGAAATGCTCGCCGGCCCGTCGCCGCTCACCGAGCGCATGACGCTGTTCTGGCATAACCACTTCACCTCTAGCCAGCAGAAGGTTCGCTTCGTGCACCTGATGTACCGGCAGAACCTGTTGCTGCGGGAAAAGGCGCTGGGTAACTTTGCCGACCTGCTGCATGCGGTGTCCAAGGACCCGGCGATGGTCATTTACCTCGACAACGCCAGCAACCGGCGCGACAAGCCGAACGAGAATTTCGCGCGCGAGGTCATGGAGCTGTTTACGCTGGGGGAAGGGAACTACAGCGAGACGGACATCCGCGAGGCCGCGCGTGCCTTCACCGGCTGGTCGATCGACCCGGATACGGGGTCTTTTCTCTGGCGCCCGTTCATCCACGACAGCGGCGAGAAGACGGTGCTCGGCCGAAAGGGCAACTTCAATGGCGATGCGGTGCTGGACATCCTGCTCGAGCAGCCACAGGCGGCGCAATGGGTGGTGGGCAAGCTGTGGCGGGAGTTCGTCGCGCCCGATTTCAATCGCGAGGATGAGCGCGCCGAAGTGCATCGCATCGCCCGGGTATTTCGCGACAGTCGTTATGACATCCGCACCGCCGTGAAGGAACTCCTCCTGTCACAGGCCTTCTGGGCCGAGGGCAACCGGGCGGCACTGGTGAAGTCCCCGGTGGACTTCGTGGTTGGCACGCTGCGCCAGTTCGATGTGCGGGTGCACGACGCCATGCCCTTTGCGCTGGTGACCGCAGGGCTGGGACAGAACCTCTTCTCCCCGCCCAATGTGAAGGGCTGGCCCGGCGGCGAGGCGTGGATCAACTCGGCGACGTTGCTGTCGCGCAAGCAGTTCGTCGAGCGCCTGTTTCGCGGCGATGAAATGCGCGGCCCGGATACCGGGATGGCCATGGCGGAAGGCGGCGAGGTGCGAGGCGAGGCGGCTAGGCAGGGGCCGGGGACTGCGCCGGCTCATCTGCGGCAGGCACAATTTCGCGCGCGGATGAGCCGTGCGGTCGATGAGACGCGGTTTGATGGCGAGAACTGGTTTCGCAGGCTGGAGGATGGCGCGACCCATGCAGGCAGCAAGGGTTCAGGGAATGCCGTCCGGGGCCTGTCACTCGAGCGTTTTGTATTGGCCAGCGCGCCGGTCAATCCCGTTCCTGCAGGCGTGGCGGGGCGCGAGCGCCTGCGCTTGTTGACGCTCGACCCGGTGTACCAGCTCAAATGAACCACTTGCCGCTTCGCTCAACGGATTCGCCCGCCCGCCGCGAGTTCATCCGGCGGCTGATGGGGATGTCGATGGCGCCTGCCATGCGTTCGGTCGCGCCGGGCGTGTCTGTGTTGTTTGCTGGCGGTGCCGTGGCGGCTGGCGCACCGGCCACCGCAGCTTCCACGAGGGCCGGTGCGGACTACGGCAGGCTGCTGATCCTCATCGAATTGAAGGGCGGGAACGACGGGCTGAATACGCTGGTCCCGTTCGCAGACCCGGCCTACGCGAGCCTGCGTCCGCGCATTGCGCAGCGACGCGAGGAGCTGGTCCACGTGAGCGAGCGCGAGGGGCTCCATCCCTCCCTGGCCGCACTGCAGCCGCTGTGGCAGGGCGGGGAACTGGCCCTCATTCGCGGCGTCGGCTATCCGCGACCGAACCTGTCGCACTTTCGTTCCATCGAGATATGGGACACCGCATCGGCGAGCGAGCAGTACATTGCGCAGGGTTGGGTTGCGCGTGCGTTTGCCGCGCACCCGGTGCCACGGACGTTTGCCGCCGATGGCGTGGTGATCGGCAACGGCGAGGCCGGGCCCCTGTCCGGTGGCGGGCGCGTGGTCACGCTGGTAAGCACTGAACAGTTCCTGCGCCAGGCGCGCCTGGCTGCGTCCGGTCGCGCGCGCGGTGGCCGCGCTCTCGAGCATGTGCTGAAGGTCGAGGACGACATCACCCAGGCGGCTAGCACGCTCGGAGGCGCAGGGCTGCTCAAGACGCAGATGCCGGACGGGCCCTTTGGTGATGCCGTGCGCAACGCGGTGCAAGTTCTTGCGGGGCACGGCAATGTGGCAGCCCTGCGGCTGACCCTGAATGGTTTCGACACGCACCAGAACCAGGCTGGCATTCACGCGAATCTGCTCCGGCAACTGGGGGACGGACTGGCGGCCTTGAAGCGGGCCCTGATCGAACTCGGACGCTGGGACTCCACGCTGATCATGACGTACGCGGAATTCGGTCGTCGCGCGCAGGAGAACGGCTCCAACGGCACCGACCATGGCACGGCCAGCGTGCACTTCGCCCTCGGCGGCAAGGTGAAGGGGGGGCTGTATGGCGAGGCGCCGCGCCTGGACCGGCTTGACGACGGCAACCTGGTTCACGCCGTGGACTTTCGCAGCCTTTACGCCACGGCACTGCAGCGCTGGTGGGGCATCGAGCCCGCGACCGTGCTGGGCGGGCGCTTTCCGCCGCTCGACCTGCTGAACACCTAGCCTGCGCGCTGCATTGCGTTGCCCGGCCCGATCCGGGGGAGTGGCGGCTTCCCCTATCGGCTAGAATGAAGCCAGTCGAAACCCGCTATACCAACGCTGCCGTCCCCTCACCGTGATCGGACAGCGGGCATGCAACTGGCCCTCGGTGCCCCGCCATGAACCTCCTCGCCATTGAAACATCTACCGAGTTCTGCTCGCTTGCGGTTTGTCGCGGCGACAAGGTGAGCGCCATGCATTTCCAGGCGGCGCAGCGGCATGGGGAAACGGTGCTCGATTCGACGCGACAGTTGCTGGCACAGGCGGGCCTCGATCTGGCGGCGCTGGACGGCATTGCCTTTGGCCAGGGGCCCGGTTCGTTCACCGGGCTTCGCATCGCCTGCGGCGTGACGCAAGGCCTGGCGCTGGCACTCGAAATTCCCGTGAAAGGCATCGGCACCTTGCTCGCGTTGGCGCAGGAGTGCGGCGCGGACAAGGTGATCGCCTGCTTGGATGCCCGCATGGGCGAGGTCTATCATGCGGCGTACCGTCGCGAATCGGCGGGTTCGGCGTGGGTCGAGGTGGCCGCCCCCGGGCTCTACAACCCGCAGGCGGTGCCGCTGGTTGAGGGGGACGGGTGGACGGGGTGCGGTACGGGCTTCGCAGCGCAAGGCGATGCGTTGATGGAGCGCATCGGCCAAGGCCGCATCGTGGCGACGCTGCCGCAAGCGGTACCCACGGCGCGTGCGGTGCTTGCACTGGCCCGGCCGTTGTTCGAAGCCGGGGCGGGGGACGATGCGGCGATGGCATTGCCGGTGTACCTGCGTGACAAAGTGGCACTGACAGAACATGAACGCGCCATCGTGCGCGAGGGGAAGCACGAAGCCCGGCGCAATGTCCGGGATGAGCGCGGGAGCAAGGCGGGAGGGCGGGCACGGTGAGTGGGGGCATGGATATCCCGATGGGTCCTTACGCGGCGGGTGCGCGCGCGTGAGTGCATTGCCCCGATCGATCGCAGCGCCGGCAGGCCTCTTCTGGGCGCCCATGCGCGGGGAGGACCTTGCCCAGGTCCACGCCATCGAGAAAGCGGCCTACGAATTTCCGTGGACCGAGGGCAACTTTCGCGACTCCCTCAATGCGGGATATCACTGCTGGGTGTGCCGAGAGGGTGGTGGCCCCGGCGGGAGCATGCTCGGCTACTTCGTCCTGTTGATTGGTGCCGGCGAAGCGCACCTGCTGAACCTGTGCGTGGCGGTACCGCGACAGCGGCTGGGCCATGGCCGACGCGTGCTGGAGCAGTCGTTGGTCGTGGCGATGGCGCACGGTGCATCGCGTTTCATCCTCGAAGTACGCCCCACCAATGACGCGGGCCAGCGCCTGTATGGGCGCGCCGGATTCCGCCAGATCGGCCGTCGCCGCGCTTACTACCCGGCACTCGGCGGCCGTGAAGACGCGCTGGTGCTGGAGAGGATGCTGCAATGACTTCAAGACGCTCGCGCCTGATCGAGGAGATGGGCCTGGGGCCAGTCTGGGTGTTGCGCGACAACGCAGTCTCCCCGCTGCCGGATGCGCCAGGAGGCGTTCACGGTGAGACGGCCGATGCGGGCGCGGGCAAGGCGGAGACACGCCCCATGACTCGAAACGCCGCAGCACAGCCGCGTGCCGCCGCGCCAACTGCTCGGGCAATGCCAGAGCGCGGGACCGGCGACTCGCGAGCGCCATCCAGGCCCATTGCGCCGGAACTGCCGTCGCTGGCCAGCCAGGAGCGCGATGGCCAGATCGCGCGCATGGACTGGACGGCGCTCAAGGCGGCCGTATCTGGCTGCGCGAGCTGCGGCCTGGCAACCACGCGGACCCAGACGGTGTTCGGTGGCGGCGATGAACTCGCTGATTGGATGCTGGTGGGCGAGGCCCCCGGCTCGGAGGAGGATATGCGCGGCGAGCCCTTCGTCGGCCAGGCGGGCAAGCTGCTCGACAACATGCTCTTCGCCATCGACCTGGTGCGAGACAAGAATGTGTACATCGCCAACGTGCTCAAGTGCCGGCCGCCCGGTAATCGCAACCCCATGCCGGATGAAGTGGCGCGCTGCAGCCCGCACCTGGCACGCCAGGTGGCGCTGGTACAGCCGAAACTCATCCTGGCCATGGGACGCTTTGCCGCGCAGGCGCTGCTGGGCACCGATGCGAGCATCGCCGGCCTGCGCGGCAAGCTGCACCAATACCAGGGCGTGTCCGTCATCGTGACCTACCACCCGGACTACCTGCTGCGCAACCTGCCCGACAAGGCCAAGGCCTGGGAAGATCTCGTCTTCGCGCGCAGGACCATGGCGTCACTGAAGGCGGCTGTCGAATCCGTCGGGGAAAAACCGGCAGCCTGACGGTGCCGGAAAGTATTTCTCTTGCGACACCTTGGAGCCCGCTTGCATCGCCCCCATTTACCCTATCAACGATAGCCACCAGGAGTCAGACCATGCGTAAAGTGTTCGTCATATTTTCCGCCGCGTTGGCCTTGCTGCTCTCGGGCTGCGGATACAACGACATCCAGCGGCTCGACGAAGAGGTCAAGTCCGGCTGGTCGGAAGTGCTTAACCAGTACCAGCGCCGCGCCGACCTTGTGCCCAATCTCGTGGCCACGGTGAAGGGCTTTGCCGCGCAGGAGCAGCAGGTGCTGACGCAGGTCACCGAAGCCCGCTCCCGCGTGGGTAGCATCCAGGCGACGCCAGAGCTGGTCAATGATGAGGCCGCCTTCAAGCGCTTCCAGGAAGCGCAGGCCGGCATGTCGAGTGCGCTGTCGCGCCTCCTGCTGGTGACGGAGAACTATCCGCAGTTGAAGTCCGACCAGGGCTTTCGCGATCTGCAGGCACAGCTCGAAGGCACGGAGAACCGCATCACCGTGGCCCGTAACCGCTATATCAAGTCGGTGCAGGAGTACAACGTGCTGGTCCGCCAGTTCCCGGTTAATCTCACCGCCATGATGTTCAGCTACAAGGTGAAGGCGAACTTCAGCGTGGAGAATGAAAAGGCGATCTCCGCACCGCCGGCGGTGCGTTTCGACAAGTTGCCGGCGACGCCGGCCCCCGGTGCAGCAAGCCCGGCAGCAGCAGCGCCGCTTGCGAGCACGCCCGCTCCGGCTGCCGGAAAGTAGGCTGGGGACCCGGCATGCCGGGACCATCGACATGACTTTGTGCGGATTCGGGCGCGTGCTCGCGGTGCTGCGAGCCATACTGCTGGCCACGGTTCTGACGGCTGTGGCGGGTGCAGGTATCGCCGATGTGCCGGTACCGCCGCTGAAGGCCGCGGTGACCGATCTCACCGGCACGCTCAGCGCGCCGCAGGTTGCTGCGCTCGCTGCCAGCCTGAAGGCCTTCGCGGACAAGCGTGGCAGCCAGGTGGCGGTGCTGCTGGTGCCGACCACGCAGCCCGAAGCAATCGAGCAATACGCGATCCGCGTCGCTGAAGCCTGGAAAGTCGGGCGCAAGAAACAGGACGACGGCGTGATCTTGGTGGTGGCCAAGAACGACCGCGCGCTGCGCATCGAAGTCGGCTACGGGTTGGAGGGGGCCATCCCCGATGCCATCGCCAAGCGCATCGTCGCGGAGATCATCACGCCGAGGTTCAAGTCCGGCGATTTCAACGGCGGGCTCGCTGACGGCACGGCGGCGATCATGAAATTGATCGAGGGTGAAAAGCTGCCGGAGCCGGCCTTGACGGGCGGTGTTTCGGCACAGTTCCGTGACATCAGTTCCAACACGTTGTTCATGCTGTTCGTTGCCCTCGTTGCAGTCAGCCGTTTCGCGAGGGCAGTCCTGGGTCGGACGGTCGGCGCGCTGCTGGGTGGCGGATTCGTCGGATTTATTGCCTGGATTGTTTTCGGCTCCCTGGTGTCGGGCGTCGTGGTTGGCATGCTCGGCTTCCTGCTGGCGCTCTTCATGGGAGCCCCCTCCGGGGGCCTGGGCGGCGGCCTCGGGGGCGGACGTGGTGGCTGGGGCGGCGGCAGTTCCAGCGGCGGATTCGGTGGTGGCGGGTTCAGCGGCGGTGGCGGCGGCTTCGGCGGCGGCGGCGCTTCGGGGCGGTGGTAGCGATGATCAAGCGGCTCTTTCGACATCTCGTCGGCGAAGACTTCGCGGCGCGCCGAGCCTTCCCGGCCGAGGTGCGCCGGCGCATCGGTGAGGCGATCGGGACGCAGGAACGGCGTCACACGGGCGAGCTGCGCTTCGTGGTCGAAGGCGGGCTTGCGCCGCAGGCGGTCGTGAAGGGTGTCAGTTCGCGCCAGCGTGCCGTGGAGCTCTTTGCTCGGCTCGGCGTCTGGGACACGCAAGCCAATAACGGCGTGCTGATCTACGTGTTGCTCGCCGACCGCGCGGTGGAAATCGTCGCCGACCGCGGCATCCACTCGAAGGTCGGTGAGCAGTCATGGGAAATCATCTGCGGCGAGATGCAGCGGCACTTCGCCGAGGGGCGCTTCGAGGAGGGGGCGCTGGTCGGGCTGCAGTCCATCAGCGACCTGCTGGTGGCGCACTTTCCGGCCGTGGACGGGCAGATAAATCCTGACGAATTGCCGAACGATCCCTTGCTGCTCTGAGCTATAGCAGATAATTCCTGACAAATCGCTGCCACAGGACCGGCCGATAGGCCGGGTCATCTCCGGAGCCGAGGCGGCTAGTGCTTGTCCATCCCGATCAGGTGCAGGTTGTTGCTCTTGGACTGGTTGTACTTGTGGCGCTGGATCACCGCAATCATCGTCAGCGACACGAAGCCGCCGAAGATGATGATGATGGTGTTGATGTGGTAGTCGGCCTTGATCATGGCCGAGTACAGCGCCAGCATGATCAGGATGGAAATGTTCTCGTTGAAGTTCTGCACCGCGATGGAGTGACCGGCCGACAGCAGCACATGGCCGCGATGCTGCAGTAGCGCGTTCATCGGCACCACGAAGAACCCGGCCAGCGCGCCGATCAGGATCAACAGGCCGTAGACCAGCGGCATCCACGACACCATCGTCATGGTCATCACCACGATGCCCATCACGATGCCAACCCAGATGACGGAAAGCGAGTTCTTCAGCGGGACGAAGCGCGCCGCGAGCACCGCGCCAATGGCGATGCCCACGGCGGTCATGCCCTGCAGCGCGGCGCCCTTGTCCAGGCGTAGCCCGAGATGGCTCTCGGCCCAGCGCAGCACGATGAATTGCAGGGTCGCGCCGGCCCCCCAGAACAGCGTGGTGACGCCGAGCGAGATCTGGCCCAGCTTGTCTTTCCACAAGGTGGTCTGGCAGTGCCAGAAGTGCGTGGTCAGCACGATGGGATTGCGCGCCTGCTGTTCGTAGCGGGCGCCCGTGTCCGGAATGTAGCGGTTGAAGATTGCCGCGACCACATAGAAGGCCCCGATGACCAGGATCGCGGCCTCGGCTGGCGAATCGATGCCGGTGTCGAATACGGGAATGTCGATGGCCAGCAGCGTCGTGGACACCCCGGGGCTGACAAGCGCGCCCCCGAGCACGGTCCCCAGGATGATGGAGATCACCGTGAGCGCCTCGATCCAGCCGTTGGCCACCACCAGCTGGGAGGGCGGTAGGAGTTCGGTCAGGATGCCGTACTTGGCGGGTGAGTAGGCCGCAGCCCCCAAGCCGACCACCGCATAGGCGAGGAGTATGGTCGTATAGGTCGGCATGCCGGGGATCAGCAGCCAGTCGTAGAAGAACATCATGAGGCAGCCGACGATCTTGATGCCGTTGGTATAGAACATCACCTTGCCCTTGGGCATGGAGTCGGCGAAGGCGCCCACGAAGGCCGCGAGCACGACATACGAGGCGGTGAAGAAGAACTTCAGGAGCGGCGTCATCCACGCCGGACCGTTCAGCTCGGCCAGTAGCGCGATTGAGGCAATGAGCAGCGCATTGTCGGCAAGCGACGAAAAGAACTGCGCCCCCATGATGGTGTAGAAGCCGCGCTTCATGCGTTCGCACCCATCGTGGCACGCAGGGGGGGCTTTGGGGGCGCAGGTAAAAGTCGGCGTGGCTTTTTTCTCGCCCCCATGATGGTGTAGAAAGCGCGCTTCATGGGGCCAGGGTGGTGTCCGTATCGGGAGTATTCGGTTTGCGCACAGGGTGTCCCTGTCGTCAGGTTATTTCCATCGCCTGCTTGGCGATGGCGCCGCTGTCATCGCGGTCCGCGGAATGCATCGTTGGTGGGTTGCCGCCGTTATATTGGTAGCAATGTTCCCAGGGTCCTCCAGCAAGGTCTGCTTTATACCACGGACGTCCATCCAAATCGTCGTGCGCTGCAGCGAATAAAAGGGTAAAAAATTGGCTGCGATCAGTCGGTTATGGTCAAATCGGCGACATGCTTTCGACCTCTTTGACGCTATTTTTCGGAACGGATCGCCCCTGATGCGGCCAATCAAGGCGGTTTTGCGTTGTTCGGCCCTTGCCCACAACATTGGTGTCGTGCGTCGTCATGCCCCCCATTCGCGCATCTGGGCGGTGGTCAAGGCAGCGGCCTACGGCCATGGCCTGAAGCGCATGGTGCCGGTGCTGGCCGCCGCCGCCGGCCCCGACGGGCTTGCGCTGCTGGAGCTGGATGCCGCGATCCAGTTGCGCGAATCCGGCGTATCCAAACCCATCCTTATGCTCGAGGGCTTCTTCACCGCCGACGAGATCGCACTGTATGCGCGGCATCGCTTCACCAGCGTGATCCATTCCCTGCGGCAGATAGAAATGCTCGAAGCCGCGTCGATCGAGAAACCCATCGACGTGTACCTCAAACTCAACACCGGCATGAACCGACTCGGGATGATGGCGCGTGATGCGATACCAGCGCTGGCCCGCCTGCGCGCCTGCGGCAAGGCGGGCGTGATCACGCTGATGACCCATTTCGCCGATGCCGATGGCCCGGCTGGCGTGGCGGAGCAGCATGAGCGCCTGAAGTCGGTCGTGTCCCAGGCTGGTATTGCCGCGCAGTTGCCGCTCAGCCTGGCCAACTCGGCCGCCATTCTGCGCTATCCCGAGACGCACGCCGACTGGGTGCGCCCGGGCATCATGCTGTATGGCTGCACGCCCTTCGCCGACGAACCTGAGTTCAGCGCCGCACATTTCGGCCTGCAACCCGTGATGACCCTGAAGAGTGAAATCATCGCCGTGCAGGACCTGGTGACTGGCGATCGCGTGGGTTACGGAGGAACGTATGCGGCCCGCAAACCCATGCGCATCGGCATCATCGCCTGCGGGTATGCCGACGGCTATCCGCGCCACGCGCCGGGCACCAACCAGCACGGCACGCCGGTGCTGGTTGGCGGCAGGCGCACGCGCACCGTGGGACGCGTGTCGATGGACATGATCTACGCCGACCTCACGCCGGTGCCCGATGCGGGTGTCGGCACTCCGGTGACGCTGTGGGGCGAGGGGCTGTCGGCCGACGAGGTGGCAGACGCCGCTGGCACCGTGAGCTACGAGCTGCTGTGCGCGCTGACGCCGCGTGTGGCAGTGGAAGTGCTGGAGTAGAAGCGGCATGGCCAAGGTGAAGTCCGTGTATTCCTGCACCGAGTGCGGCGCCACAGCGCCGCGCTGGCAGGGCCAGTGCCCGGGCTGCGCGCAGTGGAACACGCTGGTGGAGTCTGTCGCCGAGTCCACGGCCACCAAGAGCCGCTTTGCCGGCGTGGCCAGCCTGGCCGGCACGGCCAAGGTGCAAAAGCTGTCCGAGGTCAGTGCCAAGGAAGCCCCGCGCCTCTCGACCAGCGTGGCGGAGTTCGACCGCGTGCTGGGCGGGGGCCTCGTGGCCGGGCAGGTGGTGCTGATCGGCGGCGACCCGGGCGTGGGCAAGTCCACGCTCTTGCTGCAGTCGCTGGCCGCCATGAGCCAGACGACGCGGGCGCTGTACGTGAGCGGCGAGGAATCGGCCGAGCAGATTGCGCTGCGCGCGCAGCGCCTGTCGTTGCATTCGGAGAACCTCGACCTGCTTGCCGAAATCCAGCTCGAAAAAATCCTGGCGTCGCTGGATGCGGCGCGCCCGACCATTGCCGTCATCGACTCTATCCAGACCGTGTATTCGGATGCGCTGACTTCAGCGCCGGGTTCGGTGGCACAGGTGCGCGAATGCGCGGCGCAGCTCACCAGGTTCGCAAAACAAAGCGGCACCATCATCGTGCTGGTAGGGCATGTGACCAAGGACGGCGCGCTGGCCGGCCCGCGCGTGCTGGAGCACATCGTCGATACCGTGCTGTATTTCGAGGGCGACACGCACCAGAGCTTCCGGCTCGTGCGCGCCTTCAAGAACCGCTTCGGCGCAGTGAACGAGCTCGGCGTATTCGCCATGACCGAGCGCGGCCTGAAGGGCGTGGCCAATCCGTCCGCGATATTCCTCTCCACGCATGAAAAACCCGTGTCCGGCTCCTGCGTGCTGGTGACGCAGGAGGGCACGCGCCCGCTGCTGGTGGAGATCCAGGCGCTGGTGGATGCCTCGCACGCGCCCAACCCGCGGCGACTGTCGGTGGGCCTGGAGCAGAACCGCCTCGCCATGCTGCTCGCTGTGATGCATCGCCATGCCGGCATCGCCTGCTACGACCAGGATGTGTTCGTCAATGCCGTTGGCGGCGTGAAGATCGGCGAGCCGGCGGCGGACCTCGCCGTGCTGCTCGCCATCGTGTCTTCGCTCACCGACCGGCCGCTGCCGGCGAAACTCGCCGTGTTTGGCGAAGTGGGCCTCGCCGGCGAGGTGCGTCCGGCCCCGCGCGGGCAGGAGCGCCTCAAGGAAGCCGCCAAGCTCGGCTTTACCCACGCCATCATCCCCAAAGCCAATGTGCCCAAGCAGAAAATCGAGGGCATCGAGATCTTTGCCGTGGACCGGGTGTCAGAGGCGCTGGCGCGAATTCGGGGGTAGTTATCGGCAGGAACAATCGCCAGACAATTCCAATCCGAGTACCACATCGATCCGGTTTGGGGTGGCTCACGCTATGAGCCACTAGCCAAGTAAGATACTTGCTCGGAACTCATACGGCGGCACATGAATACTGTTTTGTCTCGAGCTTTCTCGCCAAACAAACCGGCTTTTCCGAAGACGATCTGGAACTGCTCTGGCAGGCGCTGGCGCAAATGTTCGAGCATGACCGTTCCGCTGCACGCGGTGAGATGACCACGCGCGGGCTGTACGTCTTCAAACATGATTTAGAACTGGGCAACGCTCCGGCCCATGTCTTGTTCGAGAGTATCCAGCCGAAACTAAAGGAAGGTGTCAGTGTGCCGCGCAGCTTCGACGATTACGAAGTTACGGTTGACGAGGCAAGCTTGCCGTCCGGTGTAACGCTCAGCCGAAAGTGCTGAATGCCTTATCGCCGACCGGCCCAGTACCCAGGCCGACGGCGTTGGTGCGCTAACGCGACGATGACGATGCCATCTTGCTTCTCCCGGTAAACAAGATCGAACGGGTAGCCGGTCAAGATAAGACGTCTCGCGCTGTGACGCACCTGCATGCCAAGTTTCGTGTGTTTGCAAAGGAGGTTGATGGCGCGCTCGACCTCATCGCGGAAATCCGTCGCTACTGCCGTGCTGGCTTGGAAATGGTAGTAATCGATCGCGGCATTAAGCTCGATTGCCGCCTGTGCCTGCCAGACGATTCTCATTCACGGGTCTTGCGCAGTATGGCGTCCAGTTTGGCGAAGACTTCTTCTTGCGGAATCAACGTTGCGGTGCCGGCATCAATTTCCGCCACGCGGCGGGCAATTTCCGCATCCCAGGCTTTGGCAATGACATCGGGCGAATCTTCAGGTTCGCCTTCAAGGCTGACGATCAGACGATGTATCAACTCGCTGCGTTCCGGAGGTGATAGTTGCAAGGCCTGGCTTTCAATCTCTTTCAAAACTGTTGCCATGATGTCCTCCATACGCAGAAGCATTGGGTAAATATGGTACCACCACACCTATGAACGAAGCTGATCCTGCCCCCCTGTCTGCTTTGCAACACTGGGCCTATTGCCCGCGCCAGTGCGGGCTGATTCACCTGGAGCAGGCCTTCGCGGATAATCTCCACACGGCGCGCGGGCAGGCGGTGCATCACCTGGTCGATACGCCGGGCTACGAAATAAAGTCGGGCGTGCGTGTGGAAAGGGCTTTGCCGGTGTGGTGTGACCGGCTGAACCTGATTGGCAAGGCGGATCTGGTCGAATTTCACCCGGGCGGCACGGTGTTCCCCGTAGTGTTCAAACACGGCGCCAAGCGGCAAAAGCTTCATGACGACATCCAACTAGCCGCTCAGGCAATTTGCCTGGAAGAGATGCTTGCCCGCCCGGTGCCCAAAGGCGCGATATTTCATGCCAGCAGCCACCGACGTCGGGAGGTGGCGATCACGCCGGAGCTGCGACTGTTGGTGGAAGAAACCGTCGTCGCTATCGGAGCCATGCTGGTGTCCGCAAAACTCCCGCCGCCGGGAAACGACGCGCGCTGTCGCGAATGCTCGTTGAAAGACATCTGTCAACCCGAAGCGCTGGCGGGACGCGCCAAACAACAGCAGCAACGTCGAAGCCTGCTCGACCCGGAGGCGTAGGATGCACACCATTCAGAATGACGCTTTACGTCATGACTGAAAATGCCTACGCCCATCTGGAAAGCGCCACCCTGCGCATCGACGTGGAGCAAGAAAAAAATCTTCAGATGCCGCTACACCATCTTGGCGGCCTGGTCTGTTTCGGCAATGTCATGATCTCCCCAGCGCTCATGCACCGTCTCGCGGACGAAGGCAAGTCATTGGTGCTGCTGAATGCATCAGGACGATTCAAGGCAAGACTCGAAGGTCCGGTCTCGGGAAATATCCTTTTGCGTCAGGCACACCACCGAGTTGCGTCGGAGCCTGCTTTCACGCTGGAGTTCGCGCGCGCCGTGTTCGCGGGCAAGCTCAAGAATCCGCTCTCGGAAACAAAAATGCCGATTGGGCTCATACCCTTTATCCAGGCGCGGTTCATGGCGCGTACGATTCGAGGCGAGATGGAAGGCTATCTGCCCTTTTTGACGAAATAGGAAGCCCGGTGTTGATTCTCGTCGCCTATGATGTCTCTACTGATACGCGTGCCGGCTGCAGGCGACTGCGGCGGGTCGCCAAGGTCTGTGAAAGCATGGGGCAGCGCGTACAGAAATCAGTATTCGAATGCACTGTTGACGAAATGCAGTTTGAACAACTGGAGCGCCGCTTGTTATCCGAAATTGACGAGAAGGAAGACTGCCTTCGTCTATATCGGATCACTGAGCCGGTCAGCCTGCGCGTTAGGGAACACGGACGTTTTCGTGCCTTGAACTTCGATGGGCCGCTAATGATATGAGGCAGCGGTGGCGCGAACCGGAAACAATGCGCGGTCCCGCTTGCATTCGCGGGAGGGATAGTCGGTTGATTGATAACGGAACTTCATACGAAGTTAGGTATTCTGAAATGACCTTGAATGACAGTAGGAGATGTGCGCGCAATTGCTCAGAACTATTGTTGTATATCAGCGGGTAACAAACTCGCGGGTTCGCCCGGTTTTCGGATCGGGCGTGGATCGAAATGACCATGCGCCCGCTCGCGGAGCGTGAGCCATTAGTTCATGCCTGCCAAATTGAATGTGATTCTTGCGATAATCATTCACGCACCGACTAGACTCGAAAGGAAGTATGTTAATCCGTACAGAATCCTGTGACGTCCTCGTCGTGGGCACCGGCGCCGCCGGACTGACCGCCGCCGTCACCGCCGCGAAAGCCGGCAAGAAAGTCATCCTTCTCGAAAAGGACGCCGTCTACGGCGGCACCACGGCGTTTTCGGGCGGCATGATCTGGATCCCCGGCAACCGCTACTCGGTGGAGATGAACAAGAAGGCCGGCACAGAGGATTCGCTCACCATCGCACGCGACTACATCTACGACGAGGCCGGCGAGGCCATGGACGCGAACAATGTCGAGGCCTACCTCAGGCACGGCAAGGAGATGGTGGATTACCTGGAACGCGAGACCGAGGTGAAGTTCTATCCTATGGACTACCCGGATTACGTCTCCGAGAACCCGCGCTCGCGCACCATGCGCTCCTTGTGCACGGTGAACTACGAAACCCGCAAGATGGGACCGCATCTCAAGACCCTGCGCAACCAGCTGCCGCAGACGCTGTTTCTCGGCCTTGCCATCGGCTCGAGCGTGGAGATGAAGGAATTCATGCGCGCCGGGCGCTCGGTCAAGTCGCTGCTGTTCGTGCTGAAGAAGCTCATCGCACATGCGCGCGACATGATCGTATATGGCCGCAGCGAGCAGATGGTGCGCGGCCGTGCCCTCGTGGGTCGATTGGCCCGCAGCGCCTTCGACCTCGGCGTGCAGATGTGGCTCTCCTCGCCCGTGAAGGACCTCATCAAGCAAGAAGGAAGCGGCCTCGTGATCGGGGCGCTGGTGTCGACCCCGCAGGGCGAAGTACGCGTGAATGCATCGGGCGGCGTGATCCTGTGCTGCGGGGGATTTACGCGCGACGGCGTGCGCCGCGCGGCGGCGTACCCGGGTGTGGCGGTCGGGCGAGCGGGCGCGGAGCAGATTTCGGTAGTGCCGGAGACCAATACCGGCGACGGCGTGAACCTCGCCGAGCGGGCGGGTGGCAAGTTCGAGAAGAACGTGTCGCAGGTAGCGCCGTGGATGCCGGTGTCGAAGATGCCCGGCGTCTCCGGCACCGACGGCGTGTGGCCGCACCTGGTGGACCGCATGAAGCCGGGCTTCATCTCGGTGGCGCGCAATGGCAAGCGCTTCGCCGACGAATCGAGCTCGTACCACGACTTCATCCCCGGCCTGATCAAGGCCAGTACCGAGTTGGGCGAGAAGGAAGCCGCCGGCTGGATCGTCGCCGATGCGCGCGCCGTGCACCGCTGGGGCATGGGCTTCGCGCGCCCCTGGCCCGTGCCCAAGGGCAAGTACGTGAAGAACGGCTACCTCATGCGCGCCGACACGCTGGCCGAACTTGCGCAGAAGGCCGGCATGGACGCGGCCGGGCTGGAGGCGACGGTAAAGCAGTTCAACGAATACGCGCTGAAGGGCGTCGATCCCGATTTCAATCGTGGCAACCGCACCTATGACCAGTACCAGGGCGACCCGGAGGTCAAACCCAACTCCTGTCTCGCGCCACTGGTGAAGGCACCGTTCTACGCCGTGCGCATCTACGCCGCCGAGATCGGCACCTACGCGGGCATCAAGACCAATGCCAATGCGCAGGTGGTGGATGCGGACAACCAGCCGATTCCGGGCCTGTATGCGGCGGGAAACGACCAAACGAGTGTCTTTGCGGGTGCGTATCCCGGCGCGGGCTCAACGCTGGGGCCGGCGATGACGTTTGGGTGGATTGCGGGGAGGCATGCGTCGGGGGGGCATTTGCAAGTGCGAGACACCAATGAAATGTTGCTCTGACCCCTCACCCAGGGGTAGCGAACGGCGGTAAATACTCCGCCAATCCCGTCCAGTTCAACCTATCATGCGGTTGCCAGACGCAGCGCCCTGCAGTATTCATTGGGCAGGTCCGGCATTTGACCGTTTTATCCGGCAGGCGGCGATCGCCTGCATCCCCTCCCGCGCGAAGTCGTATTCTCTCCGCGGCAACATCTTCATCCCAAGGACTTTCATGACCATTTCCATGTACCAGGCGAGCGTTCCGCGCTTCGTCAACATTCTCGGCAACCTGTCCAACATTCTGGAAAAGGCTCAGGCCCATGTCGAGGCGAAAAAGATCGACGGCGCCACGCTCACCAACTATCGCCTGTACCCGGACATGCTGCCCATGATCGTGCAGGTGCAGATCGCCTGCGACACCGCCAAGGGTGTAGTGGCGCGGCTGGCCGGCATCGACATCCCCGTGTTCGAGGACAACGAGAAAACCCTGCCCGAGCTGAAGGCGCGCGTCGCCAAGACCATTGCGTTCATCCAGGCCATCACGCCGGCGCAGGTCGACGGCACCGAAGACAAGGCCATCGTCACCAAGCGCGGCGACAAGGAAACGCACTACAAGGGCATGCAATTCCTGCTGGGGCATGCGACGCCGAACTTCTATTTTCACATCAGCATGGCCTACGCCATCCTGCGCCATAACGGCGTCGAGATCGGCAAGCGCGACTTCTTGGGCAATCCTTAAACCCTATTTCAGTCGTGCCGAGATGGCCCGCGTCGCCCTGAGGCAGCGCGGGCGTTGCGCTGTTCAGTGTTCCCCTGCCACCTCGATGTCCAGCCCCCTGAGGTTCGCGCCGCCCGAGCGAAGGATGTCCCGCTCGTTCAACGGCGCATGCAGCGGCTTGGTCTTCTTCGTCCTCACCACGAAGGATTCCTTGCAGCGAAAGTTGACGAAGCGCGTGCCTTCCTCGGGGACGCCGAAGCCGTAGATGGTGTTGGCGGTAATCGCCAGCGACGTCCCCGGTTGCAGGGTGCGGTTGCCCAGGCGCATGCCGCCGCCGACCAGGAACACCACTTCATCTTCGGTGTGAAAGTGATGCCCGCCCTGCGTGGTGGGCCGGGGCATGTGCGTCTGGTGCAGCCACAGGTCGCAGGTCGGGCAGCTCGAGTCGGCCCAGATGACGTATTCGGCATCCGACTGGGATACCGGGCACTTGACGATGCCCTCGGGCGGAACGACATGGACGTGACCGCCGACCTTGGTGTGCGTCTCGGGGAAGGCGGGGTTGCGCTGGAAATGGGCGATCTTCGCGCCTGGCCCCGTGGCCATAATGGTCGCTTCCCCACCGTGCTCGGCGATGACGGCACCACCCGCGGCGAGTGCCTCGCCATTGGCCGTGACGCTGCCTTCCCAGAGATAGAGCGCGTGCCCCGTGGGCGGTCGCCGGATGTCGATGCGTGCGCCGGGCTCGAGGTCATAGACGCGCAGGTGAATGGATTCGTCCGTTTCCGTGACCATGTCGTGGACCGTGATTGCACCAGCGCAAGTCAATCCTGCTGAGGCCGGAAACTGTCCCGTCGCTGCGTCCTTCAAGCTCTTGATGGCGACCTTGCCCACGATGATCTCCAGGAATGGCGGGATGAATGCAATGAATGCGTCCCCCCGGATTCTAACTGACGGCCTCTTTAGCGCCTCCAGTCGTGTCCTTCGGGTGAGTGAATAGCGCGGCACGCGGTCGAGCGCGTGACCACAGGCGAGTTCGATGTTGTTAGTCGGCGAGGGCGCAGTTAGACTAGCCCGTGACACATCGATGATGGAGAAAGGAAAACATGCAAACAGGCACCCTGGAAGCCGGGATCCCGGCGCGCAAGTTCAACGACATGGCGCAGTTGCCGCACAGCCATGGCACCGCTATCCGCACGGACATCATTCTCTCAACGGCCGGCGAAAAGCGCGGCCCGCAGGCTTTCCTCGTCGAACAGTCCGAGCATTCGCTGGCAGGTTCGCACTACCATGTGGAAGCGCAGTTCCAGGTGGTGGTGGCGGGTAGCGGCAACATCGGCCGACATGAACTGGTGCCCTACACCGTGCACTACGCCAATCCCTACACGGGCTACGGGCCGCTGGAGGCAGGGCCCAATGGCTTGTCGTACGTGACCTTGCGCGCGGTGGGCGACCCGCATCGGCCGTTCTACCTCCCCGATACCAAGGACCAGATGAAGCCCGGTCCGCGCCTGAACCTGACCAGTGACGGTATTCCCGATGTCGCGCCGGGAAGCATCGCCGCCGTGCAGTGCGTCGTGGCGATCGAGCCGCGGCCCGACGGCATCGGTGCGTGGATGCTGCGCGTGCCACCCAATCAAACGGCGCCTGCGCCGCGGCATGCCAACGGCGGCGGCCAGTTCCGTTTGGTCGTGGGCGGCGAAATGAAGACCGATGTCACGATGCTGACTCGGCTCGGCTGCGTGTTCCTCTCCGAGACGGAAAGCGGAAACGATGTTGTCGCCGGCCCGGCAGGCCTTGAAGTGCTTTTACTGCAGTTTGCCAGGACCGCGCACTCATCTTGATCGCAGGACCAGTCGCGCGCAGATGAGTTTGAAAACTACACAGATTTTGAAAGCGGTATCGATGCCCAGTACAGTGAAAAAGCGGGTCGCGAAAAAAAAGGCTCGGACGAAAAGCAAGGCGGCAGCGGTGCCCGCAGCGAGGCGCGTCGCGCCAGGTAAGGGCGCAGCGAAAGAGCGCGCAGCGAAAAAGCGCAGCTTCCGCCATGGTCCCCTCAGCGGCATTCGCATCGTCGACCTCACCAACGTGGTGATGGGGCCCTTCGCTACGCATATCCTCGCCGACATGGGGGCAGACGTGATCAAGGTGGAGGCGCCCGAGGGCGACCTCATGCGCAAGTACAAGCCCATGCGGAACCCCGGCATGTCCGGCAACATACTCAATCTGCATCGCAACAAGCGCTGCATCGTCCTCGACCTGAAGAACGCGGTGCACCGGGGCGCGCTCGACCGGCTCATCGCCACCGCAGATGTGTTCGTGCATGCGCTGCGGCCACGGACCATCGCCGCGCTGGGTTACGCCTATTCGCGCGTTCGCAAGCTCAAGCCGGATATCATTTATTGCGGCGCCTACGGCTTCGGGGCGAAGGGGCCGTACGGTGACAAGGCGGCCTACGACGACTTGATCCAGGCGGGTGGTGGCCTTGCCTCACTCGCCGAGCGGGTGACGGGCACGGCGGCTTACGTGCCCTCGGTGATCTGCGACAAGCTCACCGGGCAGGCCATCGCCTATGCCATTCTCGCCGGCATCGTGCAGCGCCAGAATGGCGGCGGCGGGCAGGTGATCGAGGTGCCGATGTTCGAGACCAGCGTGGAGTTCATGCTGGTGGAGCACATGTCCGGGTTCACGTTCAAGCCTCCGCTGGGGCGCGCCGGCTTCACACGCATCCTCGAGCGCTCGCGCAAGCCCTACCGCACCAAGGATGGTTTCGCCTGCATCCTGCCGTACTCGGACCGCAACTGGGTCGACTTCTTCGACTTTACCGGACGCACCGAGTTCAAGGGCGACCCTCGCTACGCGAAGCTCGCCGATCGCGTGCCCAACATCGACGTGCTCTATCGCATGATCGCAGCGGAGGCGCCCAAGCGCACCACCGCCGAGTGGGTGCGCTTTTGCGACAGCGTGAGCATCCCCTGCATGCCGGTGCTCGGGCTGGAGGAGTTGCCTGATGATGCGCACCTGAAGGCCGTGGGCATGTTCCGGCCTACGCAACACCCGAGCGAGGGCGAGTACCTCGACGTGCGGCGCGCAGTGTCGTTCGGCAACGCCGCGTACAAGACGCGCCGCCCGGCGGCGCGACTGGGGGAACACACGGCGCAAGTGCTGGCGGAGATCGGGATGTCGAAAAAGGAGATCGCCGGCATCGTCTCCTGAGTGGGGATTGCTCTAGGTGTTTGGCGGTATTCAACCATAGGAGGTAAGTACATTGGCTACTGAACTTCTAAATTGGCAGTATTTATCGCTCGGTCTTCCGAGCGCCGGAGCACGGCGATGAAGGCCCTGGTGACGGGGGCGGCGCGCGGCCTGGGCCTGGGTTTGTGCACGGTGCTGAAGTCCCGTGGCTACGACGTCATCGCGGCCTGTCGCACGGCTACGCCGGAAATCGAAGCGCTGGGTGTGCGCGTTGTCGCCGGGATCGACCTATCCACCCAGGCGTCGATCGCGGCGCTGCGCGCGGGCGTGGGCGGGGAAAAGCTCGATCTCGTGGTGTGCAACGCCGGGCTCAACGCGTCCTTCGCCGCCGTCAAGCTCTCCGAGGTCGATCTCGATGTCATGGCCTACGAGTACCAGGTCAATGCGCTCGGTTCGGTGCGCACGGCCATCGCGCTGACGCCGGCGCTGAATGAGGGCGCCAAGGTGATCTTCATCACCACGGGCAGCGGCGTGACGGGCAAGAGTCCGCCCAGCCCCGGCCAGTGGGGCTACCGCATGTCGAAGATGGCGCTGCACACCATGGCTTACCAGTTGAGCGCGGAGTTGCGGCCGCAGGGGGTGGCAGTGCGCCTCGTCAGCCCGGGGGCGGTCAACACCGACCTGATGAAGCGCATTTTTGCCGCGGGCCGAATCACCACGGCCCCCGACACGCTGCCTTCACCCGTGGCCGCGGCCGAGCGGCTCTACCCGCGCATCGCCGAATTGACGCTGGAGACTACCGGCCAGTGGGTGAATTTCAGCGGCGAGGTGTGGGGCTAGTGAGATGAAGCCGGCGTGGCCTGGGAATTCGGCACCCAGGTCCAGCCGTGCTCATTCAGGCATTCGCGCGTCGCCCATCGGCGCGCCGAGGCATTCATGTCGAACGCACCGGGCCATTCGCGCAAGGACGGAAAGGGCTGGCAGACGACGCCACCGGCAGTTGTGAAGCATGTGGTGGGGCCCCAGGGATACCCCGAGAAAGGCGCGCCCCATGCATACTGCGGTGGATGTTTCGCGAAAGACTGTGCCTCGCACAGTCGCATCGGTTCAGCGACGCTGGCGGTGGGGTCACCTGAATTCACCCAGGTGCCGCAACCGGCAAGCAGGCTGCAGGAGAGAAGCGCAATCAGTAACCGCATGGTCGACCCCTGGGGCTTCGCGCCCGCCGGTGCCGGCGGGACTACCCGAGACCATTCTACGCGCCTGCAGATTGCTTAACGGGCCGGCTGTCCGAGGTATCCGTGCGCGCTGCGCCGGCCCAGTGATAGGAATGGACTATGCGGGCGATAGAAAGAACGAACTTTTCAATGCCATGGTCGGTCACTACAATTCGCGGCAATGCCTCGATGGTGCTTGTGGCAGGAATGGGCAGGTACCCGAGCGGCGTTGTGGTGACGAGCGAGTACACTGGCGAGGCAGGAATGGCATCCGGCCGAGGGTCGGCGAACATTGAATTACAAAGGGAAATGGCATGGCACGCGAAGGTTCACTGGAAGCGCCGACACGGCATCCGCTCGACTGGAAGAGCGCCGATTTCTACAACGAGGACTCCGCGCTCAAGGAAATGGAGCGCATCTTCGACATCTGCCACGGCTGCCGGCGCTGCGTGAGCCTGTGCGGCTCGTTCCCGACCCTGTTCGACCTCATCGACGAGGGCTCCACGGGCGAGATGGATGCGGTGGACAAGAAGGACTACTGGAAGGTCGTCGACCAGTGCTACCTGTGCGACCTGTGCTACATGACCAAGTGTCCCTACGTGCCGCCGCACGAGTGGAACCTGGATTTCCCGCACACCATGCTGCGCGCCAAGGCGATCAAGTTCAAGAAGGGCGAAGTCACCGGGGCCGAGAAGCTGCTCGCCTCCACCGACCTGCACGGCTCTTTCGCCGGCATTCCCGTCGTGGTGCAAGTGGCCAATGCAGTGAACAGCACGCGGCCCGCGCGCGCCGTGATGGAGAAAGTGCTCGGCGTGGATCGGGACGCGTGGCTGCCCGAACTGGCGACGCAGAAATTCCGTTCCGGCGCGCAGCCGGCGCGGACGGTGAAGGTTACCAACGGCGCGACCACGCCGGGCAAGGTGGCGATCTTTGCCACCTGCTATGTGAACTACAACGAACCGGGCATCGGCCACGACCTCCTGAAGGTCCTCGATCACAACGACGTTCCTTACGTGGTGGTGGACAAGGAGCGTTGCTGCGGCATGCCCAAGCTCGAGTTGGGCGACCTCGAGTCGGTGAACGCGAGCAAGGAGGCCAACATCCCCGTGCTCGTCAGGTACGCACGCGAGGGCTATGCAATTTTGACCGCCGTGCCCAGCTGCACACTGATGTTCAAGCAGGAAATTCCGCTTATGTATCCGGGGGATGCTGACGTGGCGGCAGTGAAGAAGGCAATGTACGACCCCTTCGAGTACCTGATGGCGCGCAAGCGCGATGGCCTGCTGAAGACCGACTTCTCCACGCCGCTGGGTAACGTCAGCTATCACATCCCGTGTCATGGCCGGGTGCAGAATGTGGGTAAGAAAACCGAGGAAATGCTGAAGCTCGTGCCGGGGACCACGGTCAATAGCGTGGAGCGCTGCTCAGGACATGCCGGTACCTTTGGCGTGAAGAAGCAGTTCCACCAGCAGGCGATGAAGATCGGCAAGCCGGTGTTCCGCGCCATGGCGGCAATGAAGGATGATTCAAAGCCCGACTACATCAGTTCTGACTGCCCGCTGGGCGGCCACCACATCGCGCAGGGCATGGAGAACAACGACCTCGGCACGCCGCAACTGATGCATCCGCTCAGTCTGGTGCGCACGGCCTACGGATTGAAATAGCGCAACGAACGTGAAGGGCACATGATGGAAACCAATATGGAAATGACAGGAAAGATCACGCCGGACAACCTCATGACGCTGGAGGCCTACGCCAAGTGGCGAAAGACTAGCAAGACGGGGCTCATTGCGCATCGGCGCTTGCGCACGGTGCTGCTGGGCGACCACCTGTCGCTGCAGTTCGAGAGTGAGCGCACCATCCGCTACCAGATCCAGGAGATGCTGCGCCTCGAGCGCATGTTCGAGGAGGAGGGCATTCGCGCGGAGATCGACGCCTACGCGCCGTTGGTGCCCGATGGTACCAACTGGAAAGCCACGCTGATGATTCAGTACTCGGACGTCGAGGAGCGCAAGCGGGAGCTGGTGCTGCTCAAGGGAGTCGAGGATCGAATCTACGTCGAGGTGCAGGGGCAACCGCGCCTCTACGCCATCGCCGACGAGGATCTCGACCGCCAGAACGACGTGAAGACTTCGGCCGTGCACTTCCTGCGCTTCGAGTTCCCGCAGCCGGCGCGGGATGCATTGAAGGCCGGTGGGGCATCAGTGATTTTCGGGTGCGATCACGCCCATTGCGCGGTGCAGGCGCGCGTCGGTGCCGAATCCCTGCTGTCGCTGGTGGCGGACTTGCGCTAGGCGTTCGACGACGCTAGGGGCGCAGTGACGTAACTGGGTTCCCCCGCGCTTACCTGCATCAGATGCCCTTCTGTCGGAGGCTCCGGGTCAATCGGGGTCCATCAGGTCGCCGCCGGAGACGCGCAGGCGCTCCTCGTACCACCCCAGTTCCATGTTCTTCTCGACGATCTTCCATTGCCCGTCGATGCGCCGCAGCCGGTCGCGGTAGCGCGCCACGAGCTGCAGGATGTGCTCGGGTTTGCCCTGAGTCTTCTGGTGTGAGGTGTGATAGGTCAGTGCGCTGGCCTCGTCGCCCTGGATGTCGATGTGGTACACGCTCAAGAGGTGGTGCTGCCACTCGCGCTTCCTGCAGCGGTGCGCGATGTACTTGGCGATGGCCTCCGGGCCCTTGGCCTGCGCGCCGCCCACCATGGTGATCGCCGCCTCGTCGGCGAATACGCGCTTGAGGCCCTCCCAGTCCTTGACGTCGATCGAGGAGGCATAGCGGTACAGCGTGTCGCGGATGTGTTCGCGGTCCAGCAGTTCCTGGACGGTGGCTTCTAGGTTCATCGAGGGACCTCAGGGTCATGGGCCAAGGTCGCAAGGCGAGGCGATTCGGCAGGCCCGGTTGGAAATGCCGTGTCATCGGCGTCGGCGACGAGTGTAATGGCGATCGTTGGTGCAGGCAAAGTCGCGCGCAAGCGAAAATGTCGCGGGGCTTTTCACGGGGTCCGGGCACGGTCCATAATGCGCAGACTCGCCAACGCAGGCAATGCCGGCGCGGGCACGACGAATCATCAGCGAGGGAGGTTCAACCATGGTCAGGGCAAACACGCTTGAAGCGGCGCGCAGCGGTCGCATTTACCGGGACCTGCCCATATTCCAGGGCCATCGGACGAACTACATCGCCACGCCCGACATCCAGCGCCCATCGCCGCAGGCGTTCCTGGTCGAGCAGGGCGCAAATTTCGACCTGAAGGCGCATTTCCACGGCCAGGCGCAATTCCAGGTGGTCGCCGCCGGCAGCGGTTTCCTCGGGGCGCATCGCATTGCGCCCTTTGCGATTCACTACACCTCGGCGCGCGTGCCCTATGGCCCGCTGGTGGCGGGGGCGGAGGGCGTCTGGTATTTCACGCTACGCGCGGTGACCAATGAAGGCGCATTCCCCATGCCTGAATCGCGCGGCGAGTTGCGGCGCGGGGCCAAGACGACGCAGTTCACGGTAGACCCTCCTCCCATATCGGACGAGGCGCAGTTGCGTGCCCGGGAGTCCGTTGCGGTAGAGGAATTGATTGCGCCCCTAGCCGATGGGGTGGCGGCGTGGATCATGCGCGTGCCGCCCAACACCAGCGCACCCGCTCCCGTGCACGGCAGCAGCGCGGGACGCTTCTACGTGGTGGCGGGAGGGGAAATGTTGATTGGCGGCAAGGTGCACCCAAAGCTCGCGGTCGCCTGGGTATCGGCGGACGAAGAGCCGTTCCAGGTTCAAAGCAGCGCGGCAGGTCTTGAAGTACTGGCGCTGCAATACCCGGAAGATGCGTTGACAGTGGCCGCCTGAGGGGGTTTTCACCTGAAACCGGGGCGATCAGGCGGTAATTCGGGTCTTTTGCTCCTTCTGGGGGTGGGGAAAAGTTAAACTTCATGTCTGGCCCCGGCTCGACGCGATGCACGCGTCGTGATTGTGCTGAGCGGGCGATGATGCCGTCAGGAACCCCATGAAGGACTACTACCGGATACTGGGTTTGCAGCCCTCGGCCACGTCGGCCGAGGTGAAAGCTGCCTACCGCAAAAAGGCGGCCTCCCTGCACCCGGACCGAAATCCGTCCGAGCTTGCTCACCGGCAATTTCAGGAAGTGCAGGGGGCCTATGAGACGCTGGCTGATGTGGCCAAGCGCCGCGCCTACGACGACAACCGTCGCCGCAGCCTGATCGAGCACCCGCTGGAGACGGCGCGCGAGATCTGGAGCGCCTACCTGAAGGGGGCTCTGTCATGAAAATATCACCGTTTTTCAAGGAGTTGTCGTCCGCGTATGCGTATGAAATCGAGGACCTAACCTACGATTCGGGTGGGGCCAACGTGCTCAAATCACGGCTCAAGGTCAAGCGCGACCAGTTCCAGAGCCTTCTCGCGATGACCGAGGCCTTCCCCGTGATGGTGGTGCCGGCGTTTCACGGGGCGTTCAAGTTCAAGTCAAAGGCGCTCATCGAGCAACTGGTGGCGTGCAAGCCAAACGACTTCCCGGCTTGGGAGGCTGCAGCTGCAACGCTGGAAATTGCTCCCTGGGCCGAGGATCTGGCCCGGCTTGCGCTGGCAAGTGCCGGCGGCGATCGCTTCATGCTCATCGCCGCCGGGCTGGAATTCATCCTGTCTGGCCTGGGCGCCACGGCGGCTGCAGGCGAGGCCGAGCCCGCCCGCAAGGAAGCCGATGCTGAAGACGCCGAGGCCGACGAGCTTCGTGATGACGGCGTCGAAGACCTGGGCGATGCCGGCGAGGATTATCTCGAGCAACAAGGCTTTGACCGCAGAAGCTGAAAAGGGTAAACGCATGTCACATCCCGCCATCATCAAGGCCACTGCGCTCATTCACGCAGGAGACATTACCGCGGCTGAATCCGCGCTCACCGAACTCGTCGAAACCGAGGGCGATAACGCGCTCGTGGTGGTGCTCGATGAACTGCCGCCCAAGGACCTGCTCGCCATCATCCGGGAGTACGATGGGTCCAAGCCCTCGGTGATCAACATGCTGGTGACGCCGCAGCAGTTCGCCGATGCGGTCATCATGGAGCGGCTGTACGCCGAGAAGAACCGTGACCGCCTGCGCGCCATGGTGAATTCCATCATTTTCCGCGACGGCGTGGACCCCGACGAGTTCATCGAGGCCCTGGTGCAAAAGGACATGGGGCTGGAGGTGCTTGCCGATTACCTGGATGAGCGCTTCGAGGAGGTGTCGATCTTCAAGGACTGCGGTCACTTCGTGGTCACCGAGGAAGAGCGTCCGCCCAAGGACGAGGAAGACGACTCGGTCCGTGAAGACCAGTTCGAGATGCCCAAGGGGGGCGTCGGGCTGGACGAAGTGAGCGACCAGGATTGGATGGAGCTGACTTGGCGCCTCGCACACCATTTTCCGGATGAGTTCTTTCACGTGTTCCAGACTCTTGCCGCGCGCGCACGTGCGGCCGATATGGCACAGCCGGCACTGGGCGCCCAGCCCACTCAGCAAGGTGACACGGGCGATGCGGCGCCGGGCAAGGGGCCGGCGGCTGCGGCGGAAGAGGAATCGGCGCTGTGAGCGCTGTTGCGCCGCATTCGGCTCCGGCATCGTCGGTTGCCACCTACGACGACCGGCCGTATTTCGCGCTGGCACTCGATCACGGGCTCAAGAACGGGATCATCGACTCCGAGCGGCTCGATGCCATGCGCAACGACGGTGCCAAGGGAATCGTGCAGATCGCCGATTATTTCGGTACCGCGCACCTTCGCACCGACCTTGACGATGCGGTAAAGCGCATGGTCTACCTCGCCAGCCTCTACCTCGAGCACAAGTCGGGCGGAAATCTTGTTCGCGCGGCGCGCTCCCTCCAGGAGAACACTTTCCTGTCGCATTCTCGCGGCGGCTCGCACCTGTTGAAGTCGCTCTATGCGATGCCTACCGACACCACCATCCACGAGCCGCCGGATAACGAGGGTGAGCGCGAGTTCCTGCGCCTGCGCTCGCTCGCCGAGCCCTGGGGCGTCGCGGAATACCGGGCGCGCTTCGCTGAGCGGCACGCCTGCCAGGTGGAGATCGAGGCGGCGCTGTGGTTTGCGGGCGAGATGTCGCTCGCGCCGGAGAGCTTGGTGGGGGACACGGCCGAGAACGTCCTGCATGCATGCCTCCTGACACGCATTGCCGGTCGCGAAGCGGCCGGCCTGCTGACGGCGACGGAACTGAAGGCCTTCCTCATGACGCAGCGCCGCTCGAAGAAGAGGCTGCCAACGCAGGATGCGCTACTGGAGTTGGTGCCCGAAGCCCATCGCGAGGTTGTTGCTCGGCACCTGAAACGCATCATCACCAAGGATCTGCCGCGCATCCGCGACATGAGGGTCGCGCTCAATGATTTGGTGCGTGGCTATCACGATCTCTTCCACCCGTTCTCGCTGACGGAGGAAGTCGGCGAGTACGATGCGCTGGTCACCGAGGAATGGCGCAAGGTTACGCGCGGCAAGACTGACACCGACTCCATGAATACCGTGTTCCTGTGCCTTGCGGCGGGAAAGCCGCCCAAGCCGACAATCACGACCGCGGAAGCCCGGGCTGCGATCAAGGCCATCCGAGCCGATGGTGCTGCGGTCAAGACGGTGCCCGAGTTCATCCGGCGCTGTGCGCCGCACCAGATGATCGACGGCCTGGTTTCGCTCTGGGAAGAGGAATTCCTTCCCGAAATGATCCAGCAGTGGATCCTCGATGACATGGATCCCGACCTGGATTCAGTGGTGCGGATTCTCGAGCAGCACTGCCACGTCACAAAGTCGGCGAGCACCGCGAAACGAGGCAGGCGAGTCCGCTAGCCGAGGAGCTCGCGGATGCATTCCTGGCTGTTGCTCTCCAGAGCTCGCTGGTCATGCTGATCTGGCTGGATGCCAATTGGTCCAGGCTCATCAGCATCCAGCGGCAGAGTTGTTGGTCCAACGAGTGGTGACGGTTGCAGGCGGCAGGCATGGCAGGCGTTCTGAACCACGCCCCGGCACTGCGTCGACTCCCTGTCCACGAACAGCACAATGCCGACAATGGCGATTTCGGCAGACTGGCCGTTCTACATGACGTAGAGCAGCGATACGACGCAATTGATGGGAAAGTAGGCGTCGTCATGCTGTGGCCCCGTCTGCGACCGCACGTAGGGATGCCGGCAGTCGTGCCATTCGCCGGGCGTGTGTGCGCTACGGAACGGAATTGTCCGGCACAAGCCGGGAGTCGCTTGGTTGAGTTTGAGCCCTGTCGGTGAGTCGCCAACGCAAAACACTCCGGGCGTCCGGTTTGGCTCTCCGCGAGGCGGGTAAAGTTTTCGCGGTCGCCACCGTCGCTGGTTCGCCAATAGCGGATAATCCAGACAACGCCAGACGATGCCCGGCAATTGGGGGCACGGCATCAGGTCAATACAGGAGCCCGCCGTCAAAACCCCGAAACGAATCGAACCCCTGGTCGAAGACGGCCTGGTGGACTCCGTGGTGCGCCAGTTGATGAGCGGCAAGGAGGCGATGATCTTCGTCGTGCGCTGCGGCGAGGAGACGCGTTGCGCCAAGGTCTACAAGGCCGCCGACCAGCGCAGTTTTCGCCAGAGCGTGGACTACACCGAGGGCCGCCGCACCAAGAACAGCCGCCGCGCGCGCGCCATGGAGAAGGGCACGCGCTACGGCCGCAAGCAGCGCGAAGAGGCATGGCAGAGCGCCGAGGTGGATGCGCTGTACCGGCTGGCTGCGGCAGGCGTGCGCGTGCCAAAGCCCTACAACTTCCATGAAGGCGTGCTGCTGATGGAGTTGGTGTCCGATGGTGCGGGTAACCCGGCGCCGCGGCTGATCGACCTCGAGTTCACCGCCGAGGAGGCACGCTCGCATCATCGCCGCCTGATCGCCGAAGTGGTGCGCATGCTGTGCGCGGGCGTCGTGCATGGTGACCTGTCCGAGTACAACATCCTCATCGATGCCGACGGTCCGGTGATCATCGACTTGCCCCAGGCGGTGGATGCGGCGGGGAACAGCCACGCCAAGAGCATGCTCGAGCGCGACGTGCGAAACCTTGCCACCAGCCTCGGCCGCTTCGCCCCGGAGCTGCTGGCCACTGACTTCGGTGCGGAAATCTGGGCCCATTATGAACACGGGACCTTGACAGTCGAGACTGCACTCACCGGCCGCTTCGAGCACAGCACTGCACCCGTGAAGCTGGGCGAAGTGATCCAGGTGATCGACGATGCGAAGTTCGAGGAAGCTGCGCGCAGGCTGCGGATGGGCGGGGGCAGCTAGCGACACGATCGGGGAGTGGCGGCGATTTCCAAATCATCCAAGAACGTGCCCATTGGGGTCTTTGATTCCGGTCTCGGCGGTCTGTCCGTACTGCGCGAGATCCGCGACCTGTTGCCCAATGAAGACCTGGTGTACGTGGCCGACTCGGGTGCGGCACCCTATGGCGATCGTACGGGGGAGTTCATAGAGGCGCGTGCGGCGGCGATCGCGGAGTTTCTCCTCGGCGAAGGCGCGAAGGCGATGGTGGTGGCCTGCAACACGGCGACGGCGGTGGCCGTGCGCGCGCTGCGAGAACGTTTCCCGATCCCGATCGTGGCCATCGAGCCCGCGGTCAAGCCGGCCGCGGCGATGTCAAAGACGGGCGTAATTGGCGTCCTTGCGACCAGCCTCACCCTGTCCAGCGAAAATTTTCGCCGGCTGGCCGAGCAATACGGGCAGGGCGCGCGCATCGTGCCGCAGCCTTGCCCGGGCCTGGTGGAGCTGGTGGAGCGGGGGCGCCTGGAGGGCGCCGAGGCCAGGGCCCTCGTTTCGAGTTACGTGCTACCCCTGCTGAACGACGGGGCCGACATCATCGTGTTGGGTTGCACGCACTATCCTTTCCTCATGGATGTGATCCGCGAAGTCGTCGGTCCTTCGGTTAGCGTGATCGATCCTGCACGCGCGGTTGCGAGCGAACTGCGTCGTCGGCTCGATGCGGGCGGACTGCTGTCGGAAAGATCCCGGGATGGCGAGCATCGTTTCCTGACATCGGGCGAGGCGCCGCAGGTTCAGTCGGTGCTGGCAACGTTGTGGGGTCGAAAATCCAAAGTGGAGTCCCTGCCAGAAAAGTACTTGGCGGGAAATTGAGCAAATCAAATGACCCGAGGGCCTGACATGAAACTCTATCGCTCGATTTTGTTTGTACCCGGAAACCGCCCCGAGTGGATGGACAAGGCGCCGAAGTATGAGCCGGACGCGCTCATCCTCGATCTCGAGGATGCCGTGCCTATCGCCGAGAAATCGCAGACGCGTCCGCTGGTGCGCGAGGGCATTGCGCGCCTGAGCCGGCGTGGCGTGGCCATATTCGTTCGCGTGAACGGCGTGGAAACCGGGCTCACCGGGGAGGACATCGAGGCCATCGTGCAGCCGGGGCTGGTCGCGATTGCCATTCCCAAGCTGCAGTACGTCGAGGAAGTGCGCAAGGTCGATGCGTGGATCGAGCTCTTCGAGCGCAAGGCTGGCATGGCGGTTGGCACGGTCAGGATCGTGGTGCTGCCCGAGACCGCGCGGGGTATCAAGGACGTGTACCCCCTGCTGCAGGCATGCCCGCGGGTGGGTAACGTCTGCGGGGCGCCGAGCGTGAAGTCGGGGGATGTCTCCAAGGCCATCGGCTACCAATGGACCGAAGGGGGCATGGAGATGCTCTACGCGCAGCAGCACACCTTGCTTGCGGCGCGCGCCGCCGGCATCGAATACCCGATCACCGGCGGGCCGCTGGAAATCCGCAACCAGGCCATTGTCGCCATGCAGTTGCGCCGCTCGCGCCAGCAGGGCTACCGCGGTGCCTTGTTGATTCACCCGTCGCAGGTCGCACCCTGCAACGAAGTGTTCGCGCCGTCAAAGGAAGAGATCGCATGGAACAAGGGGGTGCTGCAGGCCATGGCGGACGCCGAGGCCGCGGGCCGGGCGGCGGTGACCTATGACGGTATGATGATCGACTACGCCCATGTCAGGAATGCACTGGACCTGTTGCAACAGGCGGAGGCCTTTGGATTGCCGGTTGGTCAACTGCCGGCGATCAAGGCGCTGTAGCCGCAATCGCCAGCGGCGCCCCCTGTATTCAATTACTGACAGAAAATATAATGACTAGCCATCACGCCTGAATAAGCGGATTAAATGCTGTCAGAACATCTCTCTGACAGCATTTCTGTAGGAATGCTTTTCAGGTGCGCGACCGGTCGTACGACGGATCGCTGCGATCCCGTGTTCCCTGAACGAACAAGCGCTTGTCAAAGCCGGGGCGTGCATGCTCCAGGATGCAGCGCCGGTGCGCGATGCGCCATTCCCCATTGCGTCGCTCGAAGCGATCGACGTAGCGCCCGAAGCTGGCGATCGACTGGCCCTCTGGGGTGATGGAGCGCGTCTGGAAATAGGCCTCGCCATAGGCCACATCGCCATCGATACTGAACACCGCGTTGGAGATGGAGTGCTGCACCGGACCCGCTGCGGGGTTCATGGTGCCGCGCTTGAGGTGCGCCAGGAACTCGGCCGGGTTGCCCTTGAAATTGCCGTGGTCGTCGTAGGCATCCGGGTGATAGCAGGTAAGGAACAGATCGGCGTCGGCACGATCCACCGCGCGGCAGTAGCGGATGACCAGTTCGAACAGGGTTTGCTTGTCGAGCAGTTCGCGAATTGCGGCGCTGGAATCGGGTGTCATGGCGTGCCTCCTTTGTGTCGGGCGCAAAGGCTAACATGAGCGCCTTGACACGGGTTACGCCTGCTTGTACATACCCTGTAGCCGCTACACCAGAAGAAAGGCCCGCATGAACACCAGCAACACCTACCAGGACATCCGCGATGCCGTGCGCGCCCTGTGCGCGCAGTTTCCCGGGGAGTACTTCCGCAAGATCGATGAACAGCGTGCCTATCCGGAGGCTTTCGTCGATGCGCTCACCAAGGCCGGCTGGCTGGCCGCGCTGATCCCGCAGGAATATGGCGGTTCGGGGCTGACCCTGGCCGAAGCATCGGTCATCATGGAGGAGATCAACCGTTCGGGCGGGAATTCCGGCGCCTGCCACGGACAGATGTACAACATGGGCACGTTGCTGCGCAATGGGTCGGACGAGCAGAAGAATCGCTTCCTGCCCAAGATCGCCGCGGGCGAGCTTCGCCTGCAGTCGATGGCAGTGACCGAGCCGACCACGGGCACGGACACCACGAAGCTGAAGACCACTGCAGTCCTCAAGGGCGACCGCTACGTCGTCAACGGCCAGAAGGTGTGGACTTCGCGCGTGCAGCACTCGGACTGGATGATCCTTCTCGCGCGCACCACACCGGCCGACCAGGTGAAGAAGAAGTCCGATGGCCTGACCACGTTCCTGGTCGATATCAAGGACGCCATGGCCAAGGGCCTCACGGTGCGGCCGATTGCCAACATGGTGAATCACGAGACCAATGAGCTTTTTTTCGACAACCTGGAAATCCCGGTCGAGAACATGATCGGCGAAGAAGGGAAGGGGTTTCGCTACATCCTCGACGGGCTCAACGCGGAGCGCACGCTCATCGCCGCGGAGTGTGTCGGCGACGGCTACTGGTTCGTCGACAAGATCACCAAGTACGCCAACGAGCGCATCGTGTTCGGGCGACCCATTGGCCAGAACCAGGGCGTTCAGTTCCCGATTGCGCGCGCCTATGTGAACGTCGAGGCGGCCAGCCTGATGCGCTTCAAGGCCTGCGCGCTGTATGACGCGCACCAGCCCTGCGGTGCCGAGGCCAACATGGCGAAGTTGCTTGCGGCCGATGCCTCTTGGGAGGCGGCCAATGCCTGCCTGCAGTTCCACGGTGGCTTCGGCTTTGCCTGCGAATACGACGTGGAGCGCAAGTTCCGAGAAACACGCTTGTACCAGGTGGCCCCGATCTCCACCAACCTGATTCTTTCCTATGTGGCCGAGCACGTGCTCGGGTTGCCGCGCTCATTCTGATACGATGGACAGGCAAAGCGCGCGCTGCGCCTGCTGTGTAATACAGGGGAGACACGGTGCCCGACCATCCAGCTCTGCAGTTGCACATTCCCGAGCCGAAGCACCGCCCGGGTGAGGCGGCCGATTTTAGTCACATCCGCCTGCCGAAGGCCGGCAGCGTGGAACGCCCGCTGATTACGACCTCCGCCTACGACATTCGCGAGCTGGCCTTCCAGCTGATCCGCGTGCTCGACGATGAGGGTAGCCCCAAGGGGGCCTGGGATCCTGGGTTGGACGCCGAGACGCTCAAGCGCGGGCTACGCGCCATGCTGCTCACGCGCGCCTACGACGAGCGCATGGTTCGCATGCAGCGCCAGGGCAAGACCTCCTTCTACATGAAGTGCACCGGGGAGGAGGCGGTCGCCGTGGCGCAGGCTTTCGCCTTCGAACGCAATGACATGTTCTTCCCGACCTATCGACAACAAGGCCTGTTGATTGCGCGCGACTGGCCCATCCTCGACATGATGTGCCAGGTCTATTCGAACTCGGGCGATCGCCTCAAGGGGCGGCAGATGCCGGTGATGTATTCCAGCCGCGAGGCCGGGTTCTTTTCGATTTCCGGAAACCTCGGCACGCAGATCAGCCAGGCGGTGGGCTGGGCGATGGCCTCAGCCTACAAGGGCGATACGCGCATTGCTTCGGGCTGGATCGGCGACGGTGCCACGGCCGAGCCCGATTTCCACTACGCGCTGACGCTGGCCTCCGTGTACCACGCGCCGGTGGTGCTCAACGTGGTGAACAACCAGTGGGCCATTTCCTGCTACCAGGGGATTGCCGGTGGCGACGAGTCGACATTTGCGTCGCGCGGCATCGGTTACGGCATTCCCGCGCTGCGCGTGGATGGCAATGACTTTCTTGCCGTGTTCGCCGTGACGCGGTGGGCTGCGGAGCGCGCGCGATCCAACCTTGGCCCGACGCTGATCGAGCTCTTCACGTATCGCGCCGCGGCGCACTCGACCAGCGACGATCCGAGTCGCTACCGGCCGGCCGACGAATATGAGAAGTGGCCGCTGGGCGATCCGGTCGATCGGCTGAAGCGTCACCTCGTTGCGGCCGGCGCCTGGTCGAACGATGAGCACCAGGCGATGCTCGCTGAAGTGGATGCCCAGGTGCGTGATGCGGGCAAGCAGGCCGAGGAGTTGGGAACCTTGAATCACGGACCGAGGCCGGATGTGCGCACCATGTTCGAGGACGTGTTGAAAGAAGTGCCCTGGAACCTGGCGCGCCAGCGCAAAGAGCTGGGCCTGTAGCCATGCCCAGCATGAACATGGTGCAGGCCCTCAACTCGGCAATGGACGTGCTGCTCGAGCGCGACCCGAATGTGCTGATCTTCGGGGAAGACGTCGGTTATTTCGGCGGGGTGTTTCGCGTTACCGATGGCCTGCAGAAGAAGTACGGCCGGCAGCGCGTCTTTGACACGCCGATCGCGGAAGGCGGGATCGTCGCCCTCGCGGTCGGCATGGGCGCCTATGGCCTGCGACCCGTGGCCGAGATCCAGTTCGCCGACTACATCTACCCGGCGTACGACCAATTGGTGTCGGAGGCGGCGCGCATCCGCTACCGTTCCGGCGCCGAATGGTGGTGCCCGATCACCGTGCGCGCGCCCTGCGGCGGGGGCATTTTCGGCGGGCAGACGCACAGCCAGAGCCCGGAGGCGCTGTTCACCCATGTGTGCGGACTGACCACCATCATGCCGTCCAACCCGTACGACGCGAAGGGCTTGTTGATCAGCGCCACCGAGGATGATGACCCGGTGGTCTTCTTCGAGCCCAAGCGCCTCTACAACGGCCCCTTCGACGGGCATCCGGACCGTCCGGCCACGCCGTGGGCAAAGCACCCCATGAGCGAAGTGCCCGAGGGTCACTACCGCATTCCCATTGGCAAGGCATCCATCGTGCGACCCGGAGCGGCGGTAACGGTACTCACCTACGGGACCATGGTCCACGTGTCGCTCGCCGCGGCGGCGGAAACCGGCATCGACGCCGAGATCATCGATCTGCGCACGCTGGTGCCGGTGGACATCGAAGCCATCGCAGCGTCGGTGAACAAGACCGGTCGCTGCGTGATCGTGCACGAGGCCACGCGCACCAGCGGATACGGTGCCGAGCTCTCGGCCATGGTCCAGGAAGAGTGCTTCTTCAAGCTCGAGGCGCCCATCGAGCGGGTGACAGGGTGGGATACGCCGTATCCGCATGCCTTCGAGTGGCAGTATTTTCCGGGGCCTGCGCGCGTCGGTGAAGCCCTGCGGCGCGTGACCAGCGACGGTGGTGCCTGACATGACGTTGCGTACCTTCAAGCTCCCCGACGTCGGTGAAGGAACGACGGAGGCGGAAATCACCAAGTGGCACGTGAAGGCGGGTGATGTCATTGCCGAAGATGCCCCATTGGTCGATGTCGCCACCGACAAGGCCGTGGTGGAAATCCCGTCTCCTTTCAGTGGTGTGATCGTCAGCATCCACGGCAAGGAAGGCGACTCGGTCCCGGTGGGAACCGAACTGGTCGTCTACGAGGTGGCCAACGCCGGCGTGGGGGAGGCGGGGTCGGCGACGGCCGTGTCGCAGCCACCGATTGTGCCGATTTTTCCTAGTGTGCGGATTGAGGCAGGGGAGGCCGCGATGCCGTCAGCGGCGTCGGCCGCGCTGCGCCCGAACGATGCAGGCCGAACCGACGAGAAGCCTTTTGCTTTGCCCGCGGTGCGCCGGCGAGCGCGCGAATTGGGCCTGCAGCTGCAGGAGCTGCGCGGCACCGGGCCTGGCGGAAGGATCATGCATGGCGATCTCGATGCCGCGCGTGCGGCCGCGCCGACGGGCAGCGTCGCGTCGAGCGCGGAGCAGCGGGCAGGCCAGATTCCCGTTTCAGCCGTCGCTCGCGCGGAGGTCGAGGAAATCAAAGTAATCGGCATCCGGCGCAGGATCGCCGAACAAATGCAGGAAGCCAAGCGGCGCATCCCGCATTTCTCGTATGTCGAAGAAGTGGACATGACGGCGCTGCAGTCGTTGCGTTCGCACTTGAACGAGAAGTATGCTGGATCCCGCCCGCGGCTGTCGTTGTTGCCCTTTGTGGTCAGGGCGCTGGTGCGCGCGCTGCCGGAACATGCCGGCCTCAATGCGCGCTATGACGACGACAACGGCGTGCTCCGCCGCTACCGGCCGGTGCACGCCGGCATTGCCACGCAGACTCCGAGTGGCCTGATCGTGCCGGTGCTGCGCAACGCTCAGGCGCTGGGGCTGTGGGAATGCGCCGCCGGAATTGCACGCCTTACCGACAAGGCGCGGGCGGGGAAGATCGGCCGTGACGAGTTGGGCGGATCCACCATCACGATCACCAGCCTGGGCCCCATGGGCGGCATTGCCTTCACACCCATCATCAACTATCCGGAAGTCGCCATCGTCGGCATCAACAAGTTGGTCGAGCGTCCGGTGGTGGTGCAGGGGCGCATGGAGGTGCGAACCTTGATGAACCTGTCCTCCGCATTCGATCATCGCGTTGTGGACGGGTGGGATGCGGCCGCTTTCATCCAGACGATCAAGCAATTGCTGGAGCAGCCAGCCACGCTGTTCATGGACGAGCCGGGCGGGTCCGGCCCGTGACGTGACGGCGCCGGGCATGTTCTTGCGGTTCGAAGCAGCCCCGCAGCGCAACTTGCCTGCTGTTGCAGTTTGGTCTGAAATTGCGGTTTTCAGTTTCTGCAGGAGGTACGTGTGCGTGCGGTAAAAAGGCTCTTGGTCGTGATCTTGATGTGTTCCCCGGGCCTGGCCGGCGCGGCCGGGGATTTCTCGGTGAAGGGAGCGGGGCTTTTTACTTGCGATCAGATGTTGCAACTGGCGTCGCGGGATCCCAATGTCGTCAATACGATCTACACCAGCTGGCTGCTGGGATACTTCACCGGCATGAACAGTGCGACTGCCGCCTTGCGCAATGCCGACAGCATTGTCGGTGGCGATACCGCGCCGGAGGAGTTGCGCAGCATGTTGATTGAGTCCTGCGGCCAGAATCCGCTCAAATCGGTGCTTCAGGCCTCCTCGGAAATCTTCGAGCGCCTGTCCAAGGCCGTGAAGAAGCCCTGACAGGCATCGCACTTGTCGCGTCCTTCCAGCGGTCATCTGCCGGTAAAATCGGGCACGTAAAAACCCGGTTGAGTGCAGGTGCATGGCGCGACTCCATGATGTCGGGTAAGCGCATAGTGCGCGCGCCTCGCTAAGGACCCCGTATCGTGCGTCGAATTCCCGCTTACCTGCTGCTGGCCGCCACGATGCTTGTTTGTATGGCGTCCGGCGCTTTAGCCATCAGCCCGCTGGTGGTCGACGACGCGAGCATTCATTCCCCGGAAGAACACGAGTGGGTTCCCGCCTACGATACGCTGCGAAGCGGCAGCGTCGATACGCGGACAGCCACCGTGTCCCTTGCCACGGGACTGAATGCGAGATCGGAAATCTCCGTGCGTGCCGGCTACGGCTGGCTACGGGATCGCGACCCTGCCGCCCAGCGAGCGGGGGAGGGCATCCTCGATGTGAATCTCGGAATGAAAGGACCGCTCTGGCAGGCCTCGAGCCTGCCTTTCAGGCTTTCCGCCAGCGGCACGGTGAAACTACCCACGGCGACGGTGAAATCGGGCCTTGGGACCGGGTATGCGGATTTCACCGGGCTGGGTATCGGGACTTTCTCCCTGGGTACTGCGATGGTGGATATCAATGCGGGCTTTACCTGGACCGCGGTGGAGCAGCGTTCCAGGCGTACGGGAGATGCCTGGTTTGCCGGGAGCGCCGTGCGATGGCGAGTCACCGACCCCCTGCTGTTTTTTGCCGAGTACTATGCGAGCAAGCCCAGCGCACCCGGTGCGGGGTCGGCGGTCACGATGCGCCTGGGCGGCCAATACGAGTTTTTCAAGGGAGTCTCACTGAACCTCGCCGCTGGTCGCGGCCTCAACCAGGGCGTTGTCGAGTCGCTGGGATTGATCGGGCTGACGATCAACCGCTGATTCGATGATCCGCGGGTGCGGGCAGGGTGTTATTCTCGATCCACGTCAAGCCCTTTCACCCAATGCCGCGGATGCCAGCATGCAAAACGAAAAAATCAAGGTTCGCACCGAGTCCGGGCAACTGATGGAAGTCGTGGTCCTCAGCAAGCGCGCGAGTGGCATCACGGTGGTATTGGGCGAGGGTGTCCACAACGTCAAGTGCGAACTCTCACCGACCAGCAAGGGGCTCTCCTATGCCGGCAGCATCATGGGGCGCGAGCTGATCTACGAGCGCAGCCGCGATCAGGTGCAGGCGGATCTCGATCTTGCCAGTCCGGCGTCGCGCAAGCCGCGCTGAAAGCTTTCAGATAAATTCTCGAGAAAAGGAAGTCACATGGGCAATCGCGACAAGCAGCGCAGGGAAGAGAAGAAACCCAAGCAACCGAAGAAACCGGCGCCCGTGCCCGGGCGCATTCCGAGCGGGTCCGCGATCTGAGGCATCCTCTGCGTCGCATTAGAATCTCGACGCCAGTTAGCCGATGGACTGCGTGACCCGGGCCGTCACGTGCAGTGGGTCGGCGACCTGTTTGCGGCGCACCTTGTCGACACGCTGATCATGCCCGGATTTTTCAAGTGCTTTCGGCCAGCGCTCTATGCTGCGCTCTTGGCTTTTGCTTCTTGTGTCGTTGCGGAGCCGGACGAACAGCAGCTGGGTGCGCCGTCCTATCCGATCGGCACGGCACGCTCGGCCATGAGCCAGCCGTACCGTGTGGGCTCCTGGTCTGCTATGGAGCAGGTTCCCGGTTTCGTGCACGGCAAGGTTGCACGTGGAGGAAGCAGCGTGCCGCTCCTCCGCGCGGAGCGTGAGCCTGAAATCCGATATCGATACGACGGCGTCGATTACACGCTCGATGACTACCTCCAGCGCAGGCGGGTGACGGCGCTGCTGATTCTCAAGGACGGTCGGATCCTGGTCGAGCGCTATCGCTACCAGCGCAACGAGGCGGCCCGCTTTTTGTCGTTTTCCATGGCGAAGAGCATTACCGGTTTGCTGATCGGCATCGCGCATGACAAGGGGCTGATCGCCTCCCTAGACGATCCCGCGGAAAAATACCTTCCGCAATTGAAGGGGGCAGAGTACGGCGCGAGCAGCATCCGCCACCTCTTGCGCATGAGTTCGGGGATGCAGTTCACCGAGGTATATAACGGCCGGGACGACAGTGCGCGCCTGAATGCGGTACTCCTGACCTCGCGGCCCGGCTTTCTCGAGTTCGCGCGCAGCTTCACCCGGCGCAATGACCCGTCAGGGGAGAAATTCAACTATGCGAGCATTGAGTCGCTCTTGCTGGGGCGCATTCTAGAGTCGGCCAGCGGGCGAAGCGTCACGGATCTGACCAGCGAATGGATCTGGCGACCGCTGGGCGCCGAGCAGGATGCCGCGTGGCGGCTAGATGCCGAGGGCAGGGAGGGGACTCACGCCTTTTTCAATGCCACCTTGCGCGACTGGGGGCGGCTGGGCCTGATGATGGCCGCAGACGGTGCCTGGAACGGAAAGCAGATCGTTCCGCGCGGGTACCTGATCGATGCGACCGATGTAGCAAGGCAGCCGCCCGCTTTCGTGCCGGGTGTGGCGACGCCGTCGCTCGGCTATGGGTACCAGGTGTGGCTGTGGCCGTTGCGCTCGCGTACTTTCATGCTGCAAGGGGTCTATGGGCAGGCCATGCTGGTGCAGCCTGAGTCGGGAATCGTAGTCGTCCAGACCGCCGTCTTCGAGCAGCCTTCGGGGCGCGGCGATCCGGCGCCGACACGGGAGCGTGGCGCCTTCCTGTCCGGCGCACTGAGGTCATTGGGTGGGAGAATGGACGCGTTTTGAATTAGTTCACCGGGAGCGTTTGATGAATTGTCGGTCGCAGTGGTTGGTGGGTATCGTGTATGCGCTCGTATCTGGCGCTTCGATCGCGAAGGACTTTCCCGAAAAGCCGATCCGGGTGATCGTGGCGACCTCCGCCGGGACGACCACGGACTTGCTGAGCCGCGCCCTGGGGCCCGAAATGTCACGCCTCATCGGCCAGCCGATCGTCATCGAAGACCGCCCCGGGGCGAACCAGATCATCGGGCTCGAGCACGTCGCAAAGCAGGCCGCGGCTGATGGCTACACCATTGCCGTCGTGGGCCTCGAAGGTCTGGCCCTGCTGCCCGTGACCTCGAAGGAGTTGCGCTTCGATGCGTTCAGGGACCTGCCGCCAGTCATCGGGCTGGCCGAGGGGCGCTATGTGCTGCGCTCACCCGTGACCGCGCCGTGGAAAACCTTCGCCGAGATGGTGGCCTATGTGAAGGCCAACCCGGGCAAGATGAACTATGGCTCGTCGGCAGCGCAGGTTCGCGTTCCCATGCTGTTGCTGATGCGTGAACTGGGCCTCGACATCCTGCATATTCCGTATGGCGGTGGAGCAAAGTACCTGCAGGCGTTGGCAGCGGGCGAAGTGCACCTGGGCTTTACCGGCGAGGGTGCGCTGGCCGGTTCGGGTGACCGCGTGCGCTGGCTGGCCGTCACCGGCGAGCAGCGTGTGGTGGGGTTCAAGGATGTACCGACGTTCAGCGAGCTGCGCTTTCCCCAGCTTCGCGGGCCCAGCTACACGATCAACGTGCGGGCCGGCACGCCGGCCGAGGCTACAGAAAAAATCTACGCCAGCGCATCGCGCGCCCTGCAGTCGGCCGAGGTGAAGTCATCGCTCGCCAAATTGCAGCTGGAAATCCTCAATGACACGGCGCAGGTGGCGGCGAAGAAGCTGCTCGATGCGGGGCGCTTCTATGCGGAGTTCGCCAAGGCGGCGGACATCAAGCCGGAGTAGCGGCGCCCAGTCCATGCAGCCGCGCCTATTGCGGTTGAAAGTTGTTTGCTTTCGCTGCTCCGCGCCAGAAGTCGATTTCGTCACGCAGGATCTTCGCATATTCTTCCCGGGTTACCGTGAGGGCGCGGCCGCGCTGCTGCAGGATCACCCTTTCCATTTCCGTTGACACCACCGCTTCGCGCACGATGGGCTCGAGGATGGCCACCACGTTCTTCGGCACGCCGGCCGGCGCATACACGGCACCGGTAAGGTAGGCCTTCACCGGATAACCTTGTTCGGTCATGGTGGGCACGTCGGGCAGGCCCGGCATGCGCTTGTCGTCGGCTACGCCCAACACCACGACCTTGCCGGTCTTGGTGTTGGCCGCCGCGCCGCCAACGGTGCCGAAGTAGGACTGCACCTCATTGGCCAGCAGCGCGGTGGAGGCCTGCGAATTGCCCTTGTAGTCGATGCCCTGCATCTGAATGCCCGCGAGCTTGTTGAAGGTTTCCTGGGTCAGGCGCACGGTGTTGGAGGTATTCGCATAGTTGAGCTTGCCTTGGTTGGCCTTCGCGTAGGCGATGAATTCGGCAAGGGTTTTTGCCTTGCTCGTCTCATTGTTCACAGACAACACGAAGGGGGCGATCCAGTTAGAGCCGATGATCTCGAAGTGCTGCAGTGGATCCGCGGGGCCGTCCTTGTTGAACACATTGCTGTATTGCGAGAGGTACAAGTGCCCCAGCGTGTAGCCATCGGGTGTCGCCTTGGCGACGATATTGGTGCCGACCAGGGTGCCCGCACCGGGGCGCGATTCCACGATGGTCGTGACCTTTAGCCGTTCCTGGATCTTGGCAGCGATGATGCGCGCCTCGATGCCGCTCGGGCCGCCGGCGGCCAGCGGCTGGATGATGGTGATGGTGCGCGACGGATAGGTTTGGGCGTGTGCCAGCGATGACAACAGGGCGAGGGCGCACATGACACAGGTCTGCAATAGGCAACGAGTCATTGGATTGACCTTTATGAGGTCGTTGAAAATCGCTTGCCGATGAACCAATGGCCAACGACTTGGGTTCGAGGCAGGGGAAACGGTTTTCATCAACCCCGGAAGTAGGGGGGCAAGAGGTGCTGCGTCCCCCTTTATCACTCGCCTTGATTATAGATGCCTGCACATATTTATCGGGAAGCTCGACCGTCGGGAAATGAGCCAGATTTAACGCAGGCAATTTCTGCTCGTCGTGGGCGCTTTTCCAGGCGGCCTGAGGTTCAAGACAAGACACAGTGCTGATGATCCGGCGCGGCCTGCGCTCGCGTACAGCGGCCAGAGAGCGTCAAAATCGGCCCCAACCGGTCGACGCTGAGCAGGACAACCCTGCGCGAGAAGAGGACTTCCACCAAACACCACGCGTTTGACCGTCGGTCGGCCCGGCGATACAGTCGCGCATGGGGAAAAGGTGGTTTGTATTTCCTATCCCCCTACGTATGCAATACCCGGGTTAAACCGCCATTTTCTTGGCCGAGAAATCGCCCTATGCAGAAAAGCGGTCTAATATCGGTGCGCGTTCCCGAGCACTCTTACCCCGCTGTCGATTCAATTTTCTTTCGGGAAAATCCTGTTCAATCCAACCGAGCTACTTCTGGACACGATGACGAAAACACCGGCAACAACAGTGGCACCACAGGATCATTACGATGTAATCGTGATTGGGGCGGGCATGGGCGGAATTTATGCCACTTACCGTTTCACCCGGCAGGGGCTGTCGGTGCTCACCCTTGAGAGCGCCGAAGGTGTGGGCGGTGTCTGGCACCACAACCGCTATCCGGGCGCGCGCGTCGACATCGAGAGCCTTGATTACTGCTTCACGTTCTCCAATGAGCTGTTTCGCGAGTGGAAATGGAGCGAGCGCTACGCCGCCCAGCCGGAGCTCGAGCGTTACCTGAACTATGTCGCCGACAAGTTCGACTT
>CANJRC010000010.1 GCA_947476535.1 Betaproteobacteria bacterium | reverse complement strand
TCCAAACAACGAAAGGTTCTGCGTCGCGTCATAGGAGATTTCGAACTCCAGTCCCTTGCGCGACGTCGGCGGCAGGTTGATATTGGAAAACGTCGGGGAAAAGAAGTGGATTTCGTTGTTCAATCGCATCTCATAGGTGCTGGCCCTTGCGCGAAGCCCGTCGCGGCGATATTCAGCACCCACCTCGTGATCGCGCGAAGTCTGCGGTTCCAGAAAAGTCACGATGGCATCGAACAGGGGCCCGCCGAATTGCGCATAGCTTTCATCGATCGTCGCCGTCCGGAAACTGTCCCCCGTTCGCGCATAGACGGCCAGTGTCTTGCTGAGGTCATGGCGCGCGCCTAGCTCCCAGGCCCTCGGCGCGCTCGTCTTCCTGCCGGTAGCATAGGCGGCAGGATTGATCTGATCCGTCGCTGTTGTGGTCACGCGGTGCTGGCGAAAGCCCACATTTACTTTGGTATGTTCGCCAAAGGCCGTATTGCTCTGAGCATAAAAAGCCTCATTCTGCTGAGCCGCGACTACTCGTGCAGCCGGAGCGCCCAGAGTTTCAAGGCTGGTTGAACGGTTGGAAACGTAAGCCCAGTCGTCGGCATCCATGCCGACGATGAGACTGTGGTCCAATCCGGCCGCTCGAAATGGAATCTTGAGCCTCGGGGTGATCGACTTAACGTTCACGCGGGTATCGGTGTAGGTATTGAAGATCCCGAAGGCGTAGTCCTTGAGCAGCGAAGCGCGACCGCTTTGGCGGTAGCCGAGTTCCATCGCAAATTCGGCGAAACCCAGATCCACGCTGCTGCCCAAGCTGGCATGCGCGCCATCCCGAGTGGAGTAGTCATCCGGGCGTCCGGTTCCCCGCGGATCTGCGGCCATCTGCGCGGCAGTACGCTCACCAGGCAGGCGCAGGCTCTGATTGTCGAAGCCGAACTTGAAAGAAACCTGTCCTTTGTCGCCGAAGTAGCGCAGGTCACCTTCGACGTTTTGCTGTTCGACCCGATTATTCTGGCGGAAATTGTTTGACTCCGAATCGCTGAAACGAAGCGCAAATCCTATACGGTCGTTCGCAACCGACACGCCCCCGCGAGTTTCTCGCATGCCAAAGCCGCCGGTAGTCATCCCAATGTTGGCGGCCCGCGTCCCCAGCAAAGGCGCCTTGGTAATGATGTTGATCGTGCCCCCCGAAGCCCCACCGCCATACTGAACCGCCCCGGACCCGCGAAGAATTTCGATGCGTTCGATGCTGTCGAGGGGTATCGATGACCAGCGGACCGTAGTCAGTTCGATTTCATTCAGACGCTGGCCATTCAAAAGCACCAGCGTGTTCTGGTCGCCTGTCATGCCGAATCCGCGCATGTCGATTTGCCAGTCCGAGCTCCCGGTATTGTCACGCGCCACAATGCCGGCTTCCTGAGACAGCAATTCGGGCAACGTCGATGCGGTGCTTTCAGCTATGCGCGATGCACTAATCACGGTCATCCCGATGGGGGCATCGAGCGCGCGCTCGGGGAACCGCGTTGCGGTCACAACGACCGCGTCCTCCATGGCAAAAGAAGGGGTGGCCGGATAACCGACACAAGTCAGTGCTGCAAGCGCAAATGATCCCTTAAACGAAGTAAATGACATGACTTCTCCCGCAGCCCGCATCCCCGCGAGCCGTCAAAGCGTGAAACAACAAATGGAAACAGCGGGAGAAGCATCGGCGTGCGCCAAGTCATACCGCCCGTCCGCAGTATTTCCGTCTATCGTCCAGGCCGGTCTCCGGGCTTGTGGGATCAGGTGCGTCGCCTTCCCGCGAGCAAGCGCTCACAGTGGCTTAGCCATTCTTGGGGAACGACCGATGTTTGACGCACCCGCGCGCACTTACCGTTGCGGGGGCAGCTCAGGAATGGGCAGAAGTTCATCCTGCTTTCACCTGATTCCCGTTTCACCCCAACGCAAGGATCGCGTGCGGGGCACCATGAACGAGCGGGCTGATTGTATCCCAGGGACCGCTCATCGAACGAATGTCGACCAGGCACAATCACGAATCTACATTTGAAATAAACCCTTACACCTTGACGCAACAGGATTTTTCAAACTATAGTGCAGTGATGGATGCTGAATTTACCACGCTTGAGGACAAGATCCGCCAGGCAGCGAACCTGTGCCGCAAACTGCGCGACGAGAATCGCGACCTGCGGCAACAACTCGTCACCCTCGAGGACGATCGCCGACAATTGTCGGAAAAGATCGATGGTGCCCGCAACAGGCTCGAGGGCCTGCTGCAAAGAATTCCCGAGTAGTTCCATGGCCCTGCATACACGGCTTGGCGCCCTTTCTGAATTGACCCCCTCTGCATGAGCACAAAGCCAAAAACGCTGGACGTCACCATCATGGGGCGCAGCTACAAGGTTGCCTGTGTCGATGATGAGCGTGAAGGCCTGCTGGCCGCCGTCTCACACCTCGATGAAAAGATGAATGAGATCAAGACGAGCGGGAAAGTTGCGAGTGCCGAACGCATTGCCGTGATGGCGGCGCTTAACATAGCTCATGAATTACTGCAGATTCGCGAGAGCAAATCGAGTGGCGATAGCTTTGACAACGATGGCCTCAAGCGTAGAATGAATTCAATGCAGGCGCTGCTTGATGAGGTGTTGGTTCCGCAGGATCGGTTGCTTTAGTAATCTGCGCAGCATCGCAACATTCGGTTGCCCATTGTTTCATTGTCCCCTGCGATGTTTGCCAGGGCCCGGAGATTCTTGAACCAACATTGAGATCCTGGGTCGCTGCCTAGAGTGTCACTGTTGTGCGCGTCCCCGTTCCTAGAACGAGTCGGACGTGCCTGAAGTGGCCGGAAAGCGACCACCTAGAACCGTTCTTGGTTCAGGATCAGGGTCCAGCGGCATTGGCGGGGGACACCCATCGCGAAACGCAGGCTCCAACCTGCGTTTCTTTTTTTAGGCGCTCCCGGCGTAATCCGGTTGCAGCTCGGTAAACCACCTGACCATTGGCAAATGCAATGAGATATTGGCTGATGAAGTCTGAACCCCATGAGTTCAGTTTCGATGACCTCGTGAAAGCTCCGGGAAAGCGAACACCCTGGTTCGGCGTGCGCAATTACCAGGCACGTAATTTCATGCGCGACCAGATGCAGCCCGATGACCCGGTGTTCTTCTATCACTCAAGCTGCCCTGAGCCAGGCATTGCCGGGATCGCCGAAGTCGCATCACCGCCTTACCCGGACGCAACCCAGTTCGACGTCAAGAGCAAGTACTACGATCCTGCAGCCACGCCCGAGATCCCTCGCTGGTTTCATGTCGATGTGAAAATGGCAAAGAAGACACCGTTTGTCAGCCTCGCCGAGCTGCGGTGCCATCGCGAACTGGCGGGCATGCGGCTATTGCAGAAGGGCAATCGCCTGTCGATCACGCCCGTGGATCCGCGCGAGTGGAAATTCATCACGGAGAAATTGCTGAAGCTTTGATCATGCACGCTCGGGTCCTTCCCCAGAACCGTTCAGCACAGGAGCGCCCGACCCATGGCTACCGTGCTTTCATCGATTCGAACTGACTTCCAGGCCAATTGAATGCCAGCTCTCCAGAATGACACGTTGATTCGCGCGCTGCTGCGGCAACCAACACCGTACACGCCGGTTTGGCTCATGCGGCAGGCAGGACGCTACCTGCCGGAATACCGCGCAACGCGCCAGCGTGCCGGCAGTTTTCTTGCCCTAGCAAAATCGCCCACGCTCGCCACTGAGGTCACGTTGCAGCCGCTTGAGCGCTATCGCCTTGACGCAGCCATCCTTTTTTCCGACATCCTTACCGTTCCCGATGCCATGGGGCTCGGCCTGTACTTCGCCGATGGCGAAGGTCCACGCTTCCACAATCCGGTTCGCGATGCCGCTTCCGTTGCGAAACTGTTCGTGCCCGACCCCTCCCGCGAACTTCGCTATGTCATTGACGCCGTCTCGGAGATTCGCCGGGCACTGAACAATCGGGTGCCCTTAATCGGGTTTTCGGGTAGCCCCTATACGCTGGCCTGCTACATGGTCGAGGGCGGAGGCAGCGAAGATTTTCGCACCATCAAGACCATGCTCTACAGCGAACCCGCGCTCCTGCATCGGATACTGGAAATCAATGCCCGCGCAGTCATTGATTACCTGAATGCCCAAATCGAAGCGGGCGCGCAGGCCGTGATGATCTTCGATACCTGGGGCGGCAACCTGTCACATGCCGCATTTCGCGAATTTTCACTGGCCTATACGCGCCGCGTGCTCGCGGGACTGAAGCGCGAGCACGATGGCGTACGCATCCCCAGCATTGTGTTCACCAAAGGCGGCGGCCTGTGGCTGTCGGACATCGCTGCGAGCGGAAGCGACGCAGTCGGGCTTGACTGGACCATGAGCCTTGGCGACGCGCGCAAGTTGGTGAAAGATCAAGTCGCGCTGCAAGGCAACATGGATCCCATGGCCCTGTTCGCCTCCACCGATGCCGTGCGCACCGAGGTTGCGCGCGTGCTCGCCGATTTCGGGGCAGGCCCCGGCCATGTTTTTAACCTCGGGCATGGCATATCGCAATTCACGCCACCCGATAGCGTGGCAGCACTGGTCGATGCAGTACACGCGCTCAGCCCCGCCTATCATGACGGTGACAGCGTCCCGCGCTAGGAGTGTGTTGAAAAAGGGAGGCACAGTCCCCCTTGGCCCCCTACTTCAGGGGCTGTTGAAAGCCGCGTCCCGCTGTTGCGAACACAAGTCGTTGTTCATTGGGTTCGTCGGGAAGCGATTTTCAACAGCCTCCTGGGGCAAAAATCGGCGCGACGAATCAAGGATAAGAGCGACGGCGAAAGCATGTCCCCGATTGCGCACACATTACGATGGCGTGTGGTTATGCACAGCCCCCCCGAAAGCCCACGACTGGCGCGGGTTTCCAAGGGCCTCCCTCGGGAGAGAATTTAACTACCTGATAATTAATGGTTATTTTTCAGGCCGCGAAAGTGTGCAGTAGAAAAATCTCCTTTTGCGAAGCCTAGTTACCGTTTGATTACAGTGAAATACACAGATTTATCCACAGATATTGTGCACAACCAGAAAAACAATAACGCTGGCAATTGCTTACCAGATTTTGCTATCACAAATACTCAGCTCGAATAGCATGCGTATCTCCACATGATCATCGCGAAAGTCGCCCTTGACGTACCCCTGCCGCGATTGTTCGACTATCGCGCGGAGGGTCTGGACACCAGCGCAATCGGATTGCGCGTTGTCGTGCCGTTCGGCCAGATGGGCGCGCGAGCTGCAGCACGCAGTGTGGTCGGCGTCATTGTCGCGCTCGCAAGCAACTCCACCATCGCCCCTGAGAAATTGAAATCGATCGAGCGTGTGCTGTGGGATGCGCCGCCCCTACCATCCGATTGGCTTGCATTGATGGCGTTTTGCGCAGGCTACTACCAGAAACCGATCGGCGAAGTGTTGTTGTCGGCGCTGCCACCGCGCCTGCGCACCGCAAACGCACTGCCTCCTCCCGAGAGACAGTACCGACTGACCCGTCCAGCAAGTGAACTTGTCGAGGCACTACCGTCGCGCGCGCAACGTCGCCTGGCGCTGATTGCGGCGCTTGCTGCAGGACCCATGGACCATGCGGCCGCCACCCAACTCGATCGTGGCGGGCGCGCTGCTCTCAAGGCAATGCTCGCTGAAGGGAGCGTCGCCATCGAGGATGCCCTTCCCGGGCGGCCCGATTTCGTTGCCCCGCATGCGCTCATCGCCGAGCAGCAATCGGTGATCAGCGCGATTGGAAGCGCGATGCAGCGCTTTGGCGTGCACCTGCTCTTTGGCATCACCGGGAGCGGGAAGACCGAGGTGTACCTTCACTTGGTCGCGAGCGCACTCGCTTCCGGCCGCCAGGCACTGGTGCTGGTGCCAGAAATTGCGCTGACCCCTTCACTCCAGGCCGCATTCAGGGCCCGCTTTCCCTGTGCCGTGATCATCATGCAGCACAGCGGCATGCCGGCGCTCGAGCGAGTGCGAGGCTGGCTGGATGCGCAGCGCGGGCGCGCCGACATCGTACTGGGCACACGACTGGCCGCGTGGGTCCCGCTGGCGCGTCCCGGCATCATCGTCGTCGACGAGGAACAGGACGCATCCTTCAAGCAACAGGACGGGCTGCGATACAACGCCCGCGATGTCGCCATCTACCGCGCGCGCGAAGCCGGCATCCCTATCGTGTTGTCGTCGGCAACGCCGTCCCTGGAGAGCTACCACCATGCGTTGAGCGGTCGCTATCAACTGCACCGACTGGCGGCGCGCGCGCATGCCGAAGCGGCGCTGCCTGCCGTGCGCCTTGTCGATACGCGTCGTCACGCAGCCAAGCACGGCCTGACGGAACCACTCGCCGATGCCATCGACAAGCGCCTGGCACGAGGCGAGCAGGTGCTGGTGTTCCTCAACCGGCGCGGCTACGCGCCGGTGTTGGCATGCAATGCCTGTGGCTGGATTTCCAATTGTCCGGACTGCGCCGCGCATCTGGTCGTGCACCTGTCCGAAGGCCGCCTTCGATGCCACCATTGTGGGCATGCCGATGCCCTGCCGCGCGCATGCCCCGATTGCGGCAACCTCGATCTGCACCCGCTGGGCCGCGGTACGCAACGACTGGAAGTCAGCCTGGCCGAGCGTTTCCCCGAGGCGCGCATCCTGCGCATCGATGGCGACAGCACACGAAATCGCGGCAGCCTTGAGTCCATGCTCGAGGAGGTACATGCCGGTCGCGCCAACCTGCTCATCGGTACCCAGATCCTGGCCAAGGGCCACCATTTCGAAAAGCTGACGCTGGTCGCCGTCCTCAATGCCGATGCCGGTTTGTTTGCCGCGGACTATCGGGCCAGTGAACGGCTGTTCTCGCAACTGGAGCAGGTCGCTGGTCGTGCCGGGCGCGCGCACCTGCCTGGCGAAGTATGGATCCAGACCCGGTTTCCCGATCACCCGCTTTACCAAGCCCTGGCGCGCCATGACTACGCGGGGTTCGCGGCCTCGGTGCTCGAAGAGCGCGAGCAGGCGGGGTTCCCGCCGTTCGTGTTCGAGGCCGCTTTGCGCGCCGAGGCCGAAACGCAAACGCTTGCCCAGGCCTTCCTGCAACAAGCCCTGCTTGCCGCGCCGCCCGAGCACGAGGGCATCACGCTGTTTCGCCCTGTCCCCATGGCCATGCCGAGGCTTGCGCGGCTCGAGCGCGTACAACTGGTGTTGCAGGCGTCGTCGAGGCCGCGCCTCCAAGCCTGGCTGCAGCAATGGTCGCAAGCCCTTTACGCATTGCGCGGCAACATAACCAAGGGCGTGCGCTGGCACCTCGACATTGACCCTACCGAGTTCTAGACCGGAGGGACCGTGCGGCCTGCTACGCAGGCGCGGCCGCACTGATAAATCGAAAATTTCCGCCGCCTCCCCCCGGCATTCAAACGCGAGTACCCCCCGCAAATTCACCCATTGCTGCTGCCAGCGCGCCACCGCTGGAAGCTATAATGGGCCCCCTCCCAAGCGCGGGCGCCCCATCAACAGCTGCTCGCGCGCCACCATCCCCGATCATGTCCTCCGAAATAAAGTCCCACCTGAGTGAACTCCTGGCGCAGGCGCTGGCCAAAGTCGCGCCTGGACAACCCGCATCGTTGATCACGCTGGAGCGGCCCAAGCAGGCACAACACGGCGACTATTCGTGCCCGGTCGCGATGCAACTGGCGCGGCTGCTGCGCCGCAATCCGCGCGAAGTCGCAAACGAATTGCTGGCGGCAATGCCGGCCTCCGAATGGCTGGAAAAAGCCGAAATTGCCGGGGCCGGATTCATCAACCTTCGCCTGCACGCGAAAGCCAAGCAGGCCGTCGTGCGCAGCGTACTGACCGCCGGCGCCGCCTACGGCCGCAGCAAGGACGCCAACAATAAGCCGGTCCTGGTGGAATTTGTCTCCGCCAACCCTACCGGCCCCCTGCACGTCGGACATGGTCGGCAGGCCGCATTGGGTGATGCGATCTCGTCTTTGCTGGATGCCCAGGGCTACAAGGTGTCGCGCGAGTTCTATTACAACGACGCCGGAGCGCAGATCGACAATCTGGCGCTGTCGGTGCAGGCGCGCATCCGCGGCATCGAACCGGACGCCCCGGAATGGCCTGCCGACGGGTATCGCGGCGATTACATTCGTGACATCGCAACAGACTACCTTGCCGGCAAAACCGTGGGTGCCGGACGGGTCCCGTCGATCATGGCGGCAGGTGATCCTGACAACCTCGATACGATCCGCCGCTTCGCCATTGCCTACCTGCGCTGCGAGCAGGACGCCGACCTGGAAGCTTTCGGCGTGCATTTCGACAATTACTACCTCGAATCGTCACTCTACACCGAGGGCCGCGTGGAACGCGCCGTCCAGTCCATGGTTGCGGCCGGCAAGAGCTACGAGCAGGATGGCGCGCTATGGCTGAAAACCACCGATTACGGCGACGACAAGGACCGCGTGATGCGCAAGTCCGACGGCAGCTACACCTATTTCGTGCCCGATGTCGCCTATCATGTGACGAAATGGGAGCGCGGATTCCCCCGCGCCATCAATATCCAGGGATCGGACCACCACAGCACGATCACGCGCGTGCGCGCGGGCCTACAGGCGGTCTCGGGCGCGGCCGGACTGAATATCGCACCCGGCTATCCCGATTACGTGCTGCACAAGATGGTAACCGTCATGAAATTGGGCGAGGAAGTGCGCATCAGCAAGCGCGCGGGCTCCTATGTGACGCTGCGCGACCTGATCGATGACGTCGGGCGCGATGCCACGCGGTTCTTTCTTGTATCGCGCAAGGCCGACAGCGAATTCACCTTCGATGTCGACCTCGCCAAATCGCAATCCGAAGAGAATCCCGTCTATTACGTGCAATATGCCCATGCTAGGGTCTGTTCGGTGCTGGAACAATGGCGCACCCAAAGCCTGGAGGAAGCATATGGACGCGAGGCCGATGCCGATTTTGCTGCCATCGACCTTTCACTGCTCAACAGCACGCGCGAACTGGCGTTACTGCAGCGACTGGGCGAATACCCCGAAGCACTGGAGGCCGCAGCGCGCGAACTCGCGCCCCACCAGGTGGCTTTTTACCTACGTGAACTGGCAGGTGAGCTCCACAGTTACTATAATGCGGAGCGTGTTCTCGTTCCTGAATTGCCTGTCAAACTCGCGCGAATTGCGCTGATTGTTGCAGTGCGCCGCGTGCTGGCGAATGGGCTTACGCTCATCGGTGTTGGCGCCCCGCAAAAGATGTAGCGCCCGCTTCAACTGGAATGTGACCTGAAGGATAAAGCGCCGCCGGCCTCGGCCGGATCGCAAATGACCATGGCCAAGGATTTCAAGACACGACATCCGGAAAAAAAGGGCAGCGGACTCCTGCTGGGCCTGTTCATCGGCTTTCTGCTGGGCCTTGGGGTCGCCGCCGGCATCGCGATCTATGTCTTCAAGACGCCGATGCCCTTTGCCAACAAGACTGCCGCCCCGGCCAAGGCGGGCGACAAGGGCGCGCCCGGGGGGCTGACTGAATCGGGCAAGGCAGCCAAGGGCGAAGAGGGCAAGCCACGATTCGATTTCTACCGCATCCTTCCAGGCCAGGAAGAGCCGGTCACCGATAAGCAACTCAAGGATGCCGCCAAGCAACCCGCCGCGCCGGGCGCGGTCGAGGCCTCCAAGGACATCTATTTCATCCAGGCGGGCGCCTTCCAGAATCCGGCCGATGCGGACAACCGCAAAGCGCAACTTGCGTTATTGGGATTGGAGGCGAGCGTGGAGCCCACCACGGTTCCGGAAAAAGGGACCTGGTACCGCGTGCGCCTGGGGCCATTCTCGCGCCTGGAAGAGATCAATCGGGTCCGCTCCCAACTGGCGCAAAACGGCATCGACGGTTCGCTGGCCAGGGTAAAGGATCCGACGCAGAAGAATTAGGCGTGGAAAGCGGACAAACCCGCCATCTCGCACATCAAGGAGCACCCCATGCTGAATCGCACCAATGCCTCTTTCACCGCCCTGCTGTTGGCAGTCTTGCTCGGTTTCACCACTACAGGCAGCGCGATTGCGCAAGCCCCCGTCCGCGGTACCAACTATGTCGAACTGAGCCCGCCGCAGCCGACGGAAACATCCGGCAAGATCGAAGTCATTGAGTTTTTCTGGTACGGCTGTCCGCACTGCTATGCGCTGGAGCCCCTGATCGACCCGTGGATGAAAAAGCTGCCCAAGGACGCCGTATTCAAGCGCGTTCCAGCAATTTTCAACGACCAATGGGGAGTCGCAGCCCGCGTGTACTATGCGCTGGACGCCATTGGCGAGGAGGAACGCATCCGCGCCGCCCTGTTCGATGCCATCCACAAGGAAAACCTGCGCATCACCAGCGAGTCAGCCGTCGAGGAGTGGCTGGGGAAAAAAGGCGTGAGCGTCGAAAAATACAAGGCGGCCTACAAATCGTTCGGCGTGGAGTCCCGGCTTCGCCGAGCAGCCCAGATGACGCAGTCCTACAAGATCGACGGCGTGCCGACCTTTGCTGTTCAGGGACGCTTCGTCGCCAGCGCAACGGCAAATACCGACCGCCAGCAGTTGTTGTCGGTGACCGACTACCTCGTCGGCGAAGCGCGCCGCGGCACCGCCAAGAAATAATCGGCGTCTGCGCGGTTTGCTGCGGCCAACGCCGTTGCAAGATCGCTGCGTTACCGCCCCGCAGCCGGCGTGATCGTCGCGAGGGGCAAGCCCGCGTCACGCCAGGATGTGATCCCTCCGCGATACCAGAAAACCCGGGTATATCCGGTGGCGACCGCGCGCAATGCGGCATTGTAGGACAGCCAGCATTGCACATTGACGCAGAAAAAGACCACGGCACGCGACTTGTCGCCGCCCGTGATCTTGGACATCAGGTCCATGAATTGGGCCTGCAACGGATCGACGAAACTCGTCCCCCGCCCCGCACCCGGAATCCAGATGGCCCCGGGCAAGGTGGCATGTCCTTCGCCAGACGCCACATCGACCAGCACCGGCCTGTCGTTTGGCCCACTCCCCAGGACAGCCTCGACCAGTGAACGCAAGTCGCGCGTGGCGATGACTGTCGCCCCGGGTATGACCGTCGGCGTGGGCGCCGTGTAAGGCGCACTCCGGATGCGTTCCTGGGGAACGACTCCCCAATCGCGATCCTCATCGGCAAAGCTTTGGGCAAGCCCCGGGCTGACGTGAGCCGACAACCATGCCGCCAACAGGAATGCCTTGATCAACGGGAGTCGCATGGGCTAGTTTCGCCAGTGATCCATGAAAAATCAATCGAAAGTGGCGAATCGCGGATGATGTCGATGTACTTTGGCAAATCACGAGCGCTGGCCTATCATCACCGCTGTTCCGACCTCGCCGCATGCGGAGCACCCTTGCCCCCACATTTCATGGCGCTCCCGATGCCCTCCCTGTTCTCGAACCGCACGCTGCTCGCGATTCGCTCGCTGGCGATGGCGGTATTGTGCTGCGTGGCTACGCTGGCCGAGGCGCAATACCAGGCCGGGCGCGAATACCTGCGCCTCGACCCACCCCGCCCTGTCGCCACCGGCTCGCGCATCGAGGTGCTGGAGTTCTTCTACTACGGCTGCCCGATCTGCTATGAGTTCCAGCCGCATATGTCGCGCTGGATCTTCCAGGCGCCGGACTATGTGTCGCTGCAGCGCATCCCGGTGCTGTCCTCCGAAAACTGGGAACCCTTCGCCAAGCTCTATTACACGCTCGACATCCTGGGTGAAGTAGGACGCCTGCACTGGCCTGTCTACGACAACTTCCATTTCGACGGTGTCAAGCTGAACGAAGTGAAGGTGATGATCGACTGGGTATCGCGCAACGGCGTGGATCGCGACAAGTTCATCAGCACGCTCGAGTCCGATGACGTGAAGTCGCGGCTCGAGCAATCGCGCGAGCTGGTCAAGACCTACGAAGTCCGCGGGGTCCCCACGGTTGTGGTCGATGGCAAATACCTGACGTCGGCGCGCCTTGCAGGGGGCACGCGCCAGCTGGCGCAGGTGCTCGACTTTCTCGTCAAGATGGCCCGAACGCAGCGGCCGAACTGATTCCTGACCGAGGCTTGCCCCGCAGGCGCGCGCATCCGTGAATACCTCCGAACGGATCATGCCGTCGCTTGCGAGCCCGACCCGCACCAAGGCGTGAAGAAACCGACACCATGAACATCTTCATCACTGGCGCATCGTCGGGCCTGGGAGCAGCCCTTGCGCGCCACTATGCCGCGACCCTGGGGACCAATGCCGTGATCGGGCTGGCCGGACGCGACGCCGAGCGCCTCGAAGCCGTTGCCCGCAGCCTCTCCCCCGCAAGCGGCGCCATCTACCCGTTCGACATCCGCGACCGTAAGGCACTCGAGGCTGCCGCCCACGATTTCGTGTCCCGGTTCGGTGCGCCGGACCTGGTCATCGCCAATGCCGGCATCTCGGCCGGCACACGCGGGGACGACGGCAATGACCTGGCGATTCTCGACGACGTCCTGGCGGCCAACGTCATTGGCCTTGCGGCCACGCTGCAGGTTTTCATCCCGTCCATGCGCGCGCGCGGCGGCGTGCTGGCAGGCATCGCCAGCGTGGCGGGCATCCGCGGCATTCCCGGCTCGGGCGCCTATAGCGCCTCGAAGGCGGCGGCCATTGCGTGGCTGGAAGCGCTGCGCGTCGAGCTGCGGGGTAGCGGCCTGCGCGTGGTCACGGTCTGCCCGGGATACGTCGACACACCCATGACCCGGCGCAACGGCTTTGCCATGCCATTCCTGCTGCGGGCCGACATCGCGGCATTGCGCGTTGCCCGCGCCATTGCGTCCGGCCGCGCCCTGGTCGTGGTGCCCTGGCAGATGCTTCTGGTGTCATGGATATTGCGCCTCCTGCCTGCATTCGTCTTCGACCGGGCATTCCAACGCGCACCGCGCAAGCCACGCGGAAACTCCGCACGACCTTGAACAGCCATCGAACAGCAGCCGAATTTATACATGTTTGGATATAGCCATTACCGCTACTTGTCCGATTGACGGACTTCTTCTCCAATGAAATTTATAGAATTGTGCGTTTCTTCCAAGGCGATACTGCAGTGAGCCCCTTCGTCGACGCCCTCGGAACCCGTCACCCGCGCGCCGGCGCCGATGCGCGCATCGTGTCGCTGGTGCCCTCGGTCACTGAACTGGTGTGCGACCTCGGCCTCACAGGGCAGCTGGTCGGCCGAACGGGTTTTTGCATTCATCCCCGCGAGCCCCTGCGCGCCATCCCGAAAGTGGGCGGTACCAAGGACGTGGACCTCGACCATGTGCGGCGTCTCGCGCCCACCCACGTGATCCTGAACCTGGACGAAAACCGCAAGGAGACGGCCGACGCACTGGCCGCCTTCGTGCCCAACCTGGTGGTCACGCATCCGCTCGCGCCGCAGGACAATCCGTCGCTCTATCGGCTCATCGGCGGCGTGTTCGGACGCGAGGCCGAGGCCGAAGCGCTCTGCAACCGGTTCGATGCCGCGCTCGCCGCAACCACAGCGGCGCTGGCCGGTGTGGCACGTCGGCGCGTGCTCTACCTCATCTGGAAGAAGCCCTGGATGACGGTATCGCCCGACACCTACATCGCGCGGACGCTGGCGCTGGCAGGGCTCGACTGCGTCGCCGCGGGATCCGGCGAGCGTTACCCCAGGATCGAGCTCGATGCCGACATGCTTGCACAAGCGCAAGTCGTTCTGCTGTCATCAGAACCCTACCGTTTCCGCCAGCGCGACGTCGATGCAATGCGCGCCATGCCGGAGATGGCTGGAATCAAGGTGGCACTGGTGGACGGGGAGATGACCTCCTGGTACGGCAGCCGTGCCATCGAGAGCATCGCGTCGTTGCCGCGACTGCGGGCCGCTCTGGACGCATGATTCCCGCACGAGCGCCCCTTGAGGCGCGCTATTTCTTTCGCGAAGCCCCCAGCCGCACGCTGGCGTAACTCCCGGGCGAATCCTCGATGATCTTCAATTTGCCGTCGCCAGGCTTGCGCGCCGGCACCCGCTCATCACCGTTCAAGCCGCCGATCCACGCCTGCCAGTCCGGCCACCAGGAACCCTTGTGCCATTCCGCCTTCTCCTGCCACGCATCAGCGGTCGGCGCCAGCTCGGAATTTCTCCAGTAACCGTACTTGTTCGCCGTTGGCGGATTCACCACGCCGGCAATGTGCCCGGACCCGCCGAGCACGAAACGTGTCTTCCTCCCCTTGCCCAGCAATTTCGCGCCGATATACGTCGATTTCCAGGGCGCGATATGGTCTTCCGCCGTGGAAATGAAATACGCCGGCGCATCGGCCTTGGCAAGGTCGATCGGCACGCCGCCCAGCGTGACGCCCCGCGGATCCTTCAGCGCATTCTTCAGGTACATGCTGCGCAGGTAGAAGCTGTGCATGCGTGCCGGCATGCGCGTGGAATCGGAATTCCAGTACAGGAGGTCGAACGGAAACGGCTCCTTGCCCAGCAGGTAATTGTTGATCACGAACGACCAAATCAGGTCGTTGGAACGCAACATGTTGAAGGAGGTCGCCATCTCCGAGCCCTCCAGAAAGCCGCGCTCGTGCATGCGTCGCTCGACATTGGCAATCTGCTCCTCGTCGATGAACACGCCCAGTTCCCCGGGCACCGAGAAATCGAGCATGGACACAAAAAACGTGGCGCTGGCGATGCGCTTGTCCCCCTTGGCCGCCATGTAGGCCAGCGTCGAGGCGAGCAGGGTGCCGCCAAGGCAGTAGCCGATCACGTTGACTTCCTTCTCGCCGGTGGCGCGCTCGATCGCATCCAGCATGGCCAGCGGACCTTCAAACATGTAGTCCTCGAAGGTCTTTTCCGCGTGCCGCTCGTCCGGGTTGACCCAGGACACAACGAATACCGTATGCCCCTGTTCGCAGGCCCAGCGGATAAAGGAGTTCGACTCGCGCAGGTCGAGGATATAGTACTTGTTGATCCACGGCGGCATGATCAGCAGCGGCCGCCGGAACACGTTTTTCGTCATCGGCTCGTACTGGATCAGCTGCGCGAGGTCGTCCTGAAACACCACCTTGCCAGGGGTGGTCGCCACGTTCACGCCGAGCTTGAAGGCATTCTCGTCGGTCATGCTGATGCGCAGCTCGCCCTCACCGCGCTCCATGTCGGCGAGCAGGTTGTTCAGGCCCTTGACCAGGTTCTGGCCGCCCGACTGCATGGTTTCGCGCAGCACCTGCGGGTTGGTCAGCGCGAAGTTGGAGGGCGACACGGCATCGATGTACTGCCGAGTATAGAAATCCAGCTTGCGACGCGTCTCCTCGGGCAGGCCTTGGGCGCTCGACACCGCGTCGCGGATGCTGCGCCCGGCGATCAGGTAGGACTGCTTGAAGTAATCGAAGAGGAAGTGGTTCTGCCAATCGTCGTCGCGAAACCGGTTGTCGCCCTTGGCCGGCGCAGCCACCGGAGCGACCGGCTGCCCCAGCATGCGCATCCAGGTATTGCCCCACAGCGCCGTATAGTCCCAGAACATCTTCGCCTGGGTTTCGGCCATGTTCCACGGATTCGCCAGCATGTTCGCCCACAGGTCCATGAACGCCTTGGCCACGCCAAGCTCGTCGCCGCCCCCCCCGGTCACCACGCCGGCAGCCTGCTTCTTCATGTATTCCTCGAGTAGCGCACTCGACCGGCGCGCGACTTCGGAGAGAACCTTTGCCATCTCGGCAGGGTCCGCAGCACCCGTTGCGCCAACCAAACCCGCAGCCATCGCGCCCGTGCCGGAGACCGTCTTGCCGCTCGCGCCCGCTTTTTCTCTCATGCTCACTCCCCTCCCTCGATCATCGCGCTACCGGCGCACGGATCGGCTTCGAGCCCGCACCCGTCACTGCGCTTGTCTGGCCACAAAGCGGATGACCCCATCAGCAGCGTCCGCGCGCTCGACTCGCCCCGCCTCGAATAGGTAGTGCAGGTGCGCCATGGCCTCTCCCATCGCGATTCCCACGGTATGCGTATCGAGCTTACGCCTGAAAAGCACCGGCAATATGTCAGCGGCCGATTTCGGCTCTGCACAGGCCAACACCAGCTCGCCCAAACGTTCCTGATGATGCGCCTGGAGGAAAGCCATGCGCCCGTGCAGGCCGCGGAAGGGCAGTCCGTGCGCTGGCAGGATCAGCGTATCGGCGGGAAAGCGGGCGTGCCGCGCCAGTGAATCAATGAACAGCTTGAGCGGGTTGCCAGTGGGCTCGGTGGCCTGGACGCTCACATTGGTGGTGATGCGCGGCAGCACCATGTCACCTGCAATCATCACCCGCAGTTCGTCGCAATAGAGAGTCGAATGCTCAGGCGAATGGCCGTAGCCCGACACCACCTGCCAACGCCGCCCGCCGATGCTCACCTCGTCACCATCGAGCATGCGCCGATAGCTAGGCGGGAAACCCACCACGGTGCGGCGGTAATTGTTGCGCATCTCGAGCAAGTCGTCGGCGACAGCCTTGCCCAGCCCGTTTTGCAGGTACATCCGGTACATGTGTTCTGGTTCATGGCTGGCCACCTCGCCATGTACCGAATGCGCGGCATAGAACTCGCCGTTCGACATCCACAACTCACAGCCGAATCGCGCGGTCAGCCATCCGGCAAGGCTCGCGTGGTCGCTGTGGTAATGCGTGCAGATCACGCGGCTCGCGCTTCGCCCGGCAAATTGGCCAGCGAGAATCTGCGCCCACAGCCCGCGCGTGGCGTCGTCGGCAAACCCCGTATCCACGAACGCAAAGTCCTTGCCGTCATCGAGCAACCACAGGTTGATGTGGTCCAGAGCCGGGAACGGCAGCGGCATGCGCAGCCAGTGCACGCCGGGCGCGACCTCCAATGTGGTGCCGGAAGCGACCGCGTTGGCCCAGGGATACACCGGCGACGGATCGCTCGGGGGGCGCTGCAGGTGTGGATCGGACTGCAGCGGCTCGGCTTGTGGATTGGTCATATGGCGGTGTCCCTGTGGACGCGGGGCTTATGTCCCGCGCGTAAAAATACTCACGCCAGCGGCGTGGCCTCTGCGTCGATTTTCCCACTTTGACCGTCCCGGCGCACTTGATTGCCCGCGGCGTCATCCGGATCAGCCACGGGCGGCCAAAGGCGGGTGACAAACCGCGGCCCATGCGCCATTATCCGCGCTGCCCCATCCACTGCCCGAGCCCTCAGACTGCGGCCTCAATAGCGGCACCATCAGACAAGGAAAAACATGCCTCTGCTCTCACTCGCTCACATGTGCGTACTGGAACTGACGCCGCCCGAGATGGTCACCACCGCGGCCGAGGCCGGGTTTTCCGGCATCAATCTCAGGCTCAGCCCGGCCCGTGAAACCGATCCTATCTACCCGATGATCGGCGACACGCCGATGATGCGCGAAACGCTCAAGCGACTGGATGACACCGGGATCAAGGTCCTCGACATCGAAGTGCTATGGCTGCGCCCCGACACCAAGCCCGGCGCCTACAAGGGCGTACTAGAAGCTGCCGCCCAGCTGGGCACACGCCAGGTCCTGGCCGCAGGCCTCGACCCGGACCTCGCGCGAGCCGCCGACACCTATGCCCAGTTCTGCGTCGAGGCCCAGCCCTTCGGCCTGAACATCAACCTCGAATACATGGTGATCTCGGAAGTAAAAACGCTGGCACAGGCCCGCAAACTCGTTGCCGATGCCGGCCAGCCCAACAGCGGCATCGTCATCGACGCCCTGCACATCAATCGCGCCGGAACCCTGCTCGAGGACATCGCCCGCATCGATCCCTCGCTGCTGCGCTACATGCAGTTGTGCGACGCACCGGCCCAGGCCCCCGACAGCATGGACGGTTTGCGCTTCGAGGCGCGCCACAACCGGCTGCCGGCCGGTGAAGGCGGCCTGCCCTTACGCGCCCTCATGGCCACGCTGCCGCTGACCATCGACATCAGCGTCGAGACGCCACTGGGCGGGGAGCGCGGCAAGCTGCCGGCATCACAACGGGCCGACATCCTGTTTGACACGGCGCATCGCTTTCTCGCCGGCGATTGACGAAACGCCGCGACGCCCGCCGACATGCACCCGCGCAGTCACTCCCTGTGCCTGGAGTTCCTCACCGCCGTTGATCTGGACGCGCCCTCCTTCATCACCCTTGCCGCGAAGCACGGGTTCCAGCGCGTGAGCCTGCTCGTCAACCCCATGCTGCCCTACCAGGACTTCCACCTGCTGGGAGACACCGCCTCGCGCCGCGAAACGCGCCAGCGCTGCAATGATCTGGGCGTGACCGTCGACATGATCGAGGCCTTCAACATACAGGCTGACACAGACGCTGCGAGTTTCATTCCCGCCATGGAATCCGGGAAAGTTCTCGGCAACGGCATCATCAACCTCTTGCCCCGCGACGAGGACGAGGCACGCATCGAGGACTGTTTCGCGCGCGCCTGTGAATTGGCGGACACATTCGGGTTTCGCGTCGTGACGGAAATATCCCGACGCGCCACGCTGAAAACCCTGCAGCAGGCCGTGCGGTTTTTTCAGCGCATCGGCCGGCCGGATGTGCGCATCCTGCTCGATACACTGCATTTCTTTCGTTACGGCGGCACCCTCGAGGATGTACGCGCGCATCGCGACTGGATCGGCCGCGTGCAGCTCTCGGACGGCCCGACCCAGATGCCACTCGCCGACCAGCTCACCGAAGCGCGCCAGCACCGGCTCATCCCCGGTGACGGTGACCTGCCGTTGCGCGGCCTGCTGGCCGAGGTGCCAGCCGGCATCACCATCGGGGTCGAAGTCCCGAACCGCGATTTCAGCACCGATGAGCGGGTGCGCAGGTCGCGCGAGGCCACCCTCGCACTGCTCCCGCCAAGCGTCGCTCACTGACAGAACCTTCCAGCCACCTCGGGCCAACCATGAGAAAGCGAATTTGGCCGGCTCGGAAATCGTTTTTCAACAGCCTGATAGGCAATAATACCGGCCATCTGCGCGCTGCGGCTCTTGTGGCAGGGCGCGAGACCGCCCCACCAGCCTCCAGCAAGGAATGACCATGGCTAACAACACCGCCGTCGTGCCCCAGATCGACCTGCCCGGGCTGCGCTTTGCACTGGGCGAGGACATCGACATGCTGCGCGAGAGCGTCCGCAGCTTCGCGCAATCGGAGATCGCGCCCCGCGCAGCCGACATCGACCGCAGCAACCAGTTCCCCATGGACTTGTGGAAGAAGTTCGGCGCGCTCGGCCTCCTCGGCATCACTGTCGAAGAAGATCTAGGCGGCACCCACATGGGTTACCTTGCCCACATCGTCGCCATGGAGGAGATCAGCCGCGCCTCGGCATCGGTGGGCCTGTCCTATGGCGCGCACTCCAACCTGTGCGTCAACCAGATCCGCAGGAATGGCAGCGACGCGCAGCGGCGCAAGTACCTGCCGAAGCTGATCTCGGGCGAACATGTCGGCGCGCTGGCCATGTCGGAGCCGGGCGCCGGCTCCGACGTGGTGTCGATGAAGATGCGTGCTGAGTACCGCAACGGTCGCTTCTTTCTGAACGGGACCAAGATGTGGATCACCAACGGCCCGGATGCCGATGTGCTGGTGGTGTATGCCAAAACCGACGGCGGGCCGGCGCATGCCAAGTCAGGCATGACCGCCTTCCTGATCGAAAAAGGCATGCGCGGCTTCTCCACCTCGCCCAAGCTGGACAAGCTGGGCATGCGCGGCTCCAACACCTGCGAGCTGGTGTTCCAGGACTGCGAAGTGCCGGAAGACAACGTGCTCTCGTCGGTGGGCAGCGGGGTGAAGGTCCTCATGTCCGGGCTCGATTACGAACGTGCCGTGCTGTCGGGCGGGCCGCTCGGTGTCATGCAAGCCTGCATGGACGTCGTCATTCCCTACGTGCATGAGCGAAAGCAGTTCGGGCAATCGATCGGCGAATTCCAGCTCATGCAGGGCAAGCTGGCCGACATGTACACCACCCTGAATGCCTGCCGCGCCTACGTGTATGCGGTGGGACAGGCCTGCGACCGCGGCGAGACGACGCGCAAGGACGCCGCAGGCGCCATCCTCTATGCGGCAGAGAAAGCCACCTGGATGGCGGGCGAAGCCATCCAGTGCCTGGGCGGCAACGGCTACATCAACGACTACCCAACCGGCCGGTTGTGGCGCGACGCCAAGCTCTACGAGATCGGCGCCGGCACCTCCGAGATCCGGCGCTGGCTGATCGGTCGCGAACTGTTCGCAGAAACCGCCTGATGCGCGATCTGCACCGCGCCTCCTCTCCACCGACGCTCTCGATGCTGCGGCGATGCCCAGCGTCCTGATCGCGGGCGCCAGCCGCGGCATCGGCCTGGAACTGGCGCGCCAGTACGCCGCCGAGGGCTGCCGGGTCATCGGCACCTGCCGCGATGCCGGGGCCGAATCGCGCCTGCGCGTCATGGGAGTGGAGCCGCGCCAGCTGGATGTCAGCAACGCGGGGCAATTCGAGGCATTGGCGGCATCGCTGGCCGCCACGGCGATCGACGTGTTCATTCATTCGGCCGGGGTGTATGGCGGCGACAACAATTCACTCGTCGCCCCCGATGAACAGGACTTCGAGGAAGTCATGCGCGTCAACGTGCTCGCGCCCATGCGCTCCATGGCCGTCATCGGCCCGCTGGTGGCACGCGCCAGCGGGCGCCTGGTGTACCTGTCGAGCAGCATGGGGTCGATCGCGCAGATGAGCGGAAGCCATGGGATGAGAGACACAAGCGGGTGGCTGTACCGCGCCAGCAAGGCGGCGTTGAATGCCGCGCTCAAGTGCGCAAGCGGCGAGCTGGGCGCCAAGGGCGTGATCTGCCTCACGATGCATCCGGGCTGGGTGCGCACCGACATGGGCGGGCCCAGCGCACCGCTCGACGTCGTCACCAGCGCCAGCGGACTGCGCCAGGTCATCGCCCGTGCCACAGGGAAAGACAACGGCCGGTTCCTCGATTACACCGGGGCGCCGATCCCCTGGTAACACCCCCTCAAACCCTTCCATTCAAAGACATGACCAGAAAACTGATTTCTTCAGGTTCCAGCTTCGAGGCCGTCGCCGGATACAGTCGCGCCGTCGTCGATGACGACTGGGTGTTCGTGTCCGGGACCACCGGATTCGACTACGCCAGGATGAGCATCGATGACGACGTGGTGATGCAGGCCGAGCAGTGCTTTCGCAACATCGCCACGGCGCTGGCCGAGGCGGGCAGCTGCCTCGATGACGTGGTGCGGGTGCGCGCATTCCTGGCTGCCCGCGCCGATTTCGAGCGCGTGGCGCCCGTGTTCGGCAAGCACCTGGGCCGCGCGCGTCCTGCCAACACCACCGTGATTGCCGAACTGATCGACCCGCGCATGAAAATAGAAATCGAAGTGACGGCGCACCTGCGCTGATACCGAGAATCTCCCCAGGAAACCTAAAGGAAACCAAAAGGAAACCGGGATGCCCACCATCTCCACGACAATTCTGCTCCACATCTTTGCCGCCGTGCCCTCCATGATCCTCGGCGGCGTCGTCCTCGCGCGCCCCAAGGGCACCTTCGTTCACAAGCTCATGGGACGCCTGTGGATTGCGCTCATGCTGGTGACGGCCGTGGGATCGTTCGGCATCAAGTCCAGTGGCAATTTCAGCTGGATCCACATCCTCAGCGTGGTGACGATCGTGTCGATCGTCGCGGGGATCATCGCCATCCGCAACGGCAAGCGCGAAACGCATCTGCGCTGCATGCGCGGCGCCTATGTCGGCCTGATGATTGCCTTCGTCTTCACCATGACGCCGGGACGCCTGGTCGGCCAGTGGGTTCGCCAGTTATTCATGTAAGCGCCGCCCCGCCTGCCGTGGTCCCGTTACCGTTTATAAGGAATTGAAGCATGGCCGCACCCATCGAGTTCTATTTCGATTTCTCCTCACCTTATGGATACATCGCCGCCGAAAAAATCGATGCCATTGCCGCAAAGCACGGGCGCGAGGTGCTGTGGCGCCCCATCCTGCTGGGGGTCGTGTTCAAGACCACCGGCATGCAGGCTTTGCCGGGCATCCCCTTGAAGGGGCAGTATGCCTTGCAGGATTTCCCGCGTAGTGCGAGGTACCACGGTCTGCCATTCCACCAGCCGTCAGTATTTCCGATATCCACGACCGCCGCGGTGCGCGCCTATTACTGGCTTGAAGCGCGCGATCCGAAAGCGGCGCGGGCCCTCGCGCTCGCCTTGTATCGCGCCTATTTTGTCGATGCGATCGACATCGCGTCGCCGGATGCCGTGGCCGGCGTTGCCGCGAAACTGGGACATGTGGCGCCCGATGTCCTGGCAGGCCTCAACGACACCGCCACCAAGGACCGCACCAAGCTCGAGGTCGAAAAAGCCATGGCCAAGGGCGTGTTCGGCTCGCCCTACATCCTTATCGACGGCGAGCCCTTCTGGGGCGCCGATCGACTCGAGCAAGTCGAGAAGTGGCTTGCCACCGGGGGCTGGTAACCGATGGCGGATTCCACTCCGGCGTTTCGCGCGCTGGCCGTTTTCTGCGGCTCGCGCGCTGGCCACCGCCCGGAGTACGCCGCGGCGGCACGTGCCCTCGGTACCTTGCTGGCGGCGCGCGGCATCGAACTCGTCTATGGCGGCGGCAGCGTGGGCATGATGGGCATCCTCGCCCGCGCCACGCTGGAGGCGGGCGGCGCGGTGACCGGTGTCATTCCCGACAGCCTGATACAGCGCGAAGTCGGCCAGGGCGGCCTGACGCGGCTGCACGTGGTGGACTCCATGCACGAGCGCAAGGCCATGATGGCGGAGCTCTCGGATGGCTTTGTCGCTCTGCCCGGCGGTTACGGCACCCTGGAGGAATACTTCGAGGTGCTGACCTGGGCGCAGCTGCGATTCCATGCCAAGCCAGTCGGGCTGCTCGACGTCGCTGGCTTCTTCCAGCCGATGGTCGCGCTGTTCGACCACATGGTGACCGAGGGCTTCGTCAGCGACCCGCACCGCGCGCTGGCGCTGGCGGACGCGGACCCGGTGGCACTGCTGCACAAGATGGCGCAATATCGGACGCAGACCGCAGGCGAATCTGCGCCCCTGAGCGCGGGCCTGCGGGACAAAACCTGACACCTGACTATCGGGCAGGAAGCCCAATAGCGGAACCATTGAGGAACGATCGATGACGGTCATCAAGACCAGCGCAAACGTCCACAGCGACGAATTCCGCCGCAATGCCGAGGCCATGACAACGCTCGAGGTCGACCTGCGCGGCAAGATCGCCGCCATCGCCGCGGGTGGCGGCGAGACGGCGCGCGCCCGGCACCTCGCGCGTGGCAAGCTCTTGCCGCGCGATCGCGTGCGCGCCCTGCTCGACCCGGGCGCGCCCTTCCTCGAGTTCTCGCAGCTGGCCGCCTGGGACATGTACGGCAACGACGCCCCGGGCGCGGGCATCATCACCGGCATCGGGCGTGTGTCCGGTCGCGAGTGCGTCATCATCGCCAACGACGCCACGGTCAAGGGCGGCACCTACTACCCGATCACGGTGAAGAAACACCTGCGCGCGCAGGAGATTGCGCGCGAGAGCCGCCTGCCCTGCATCTACCTCGTGGATTCGGGCGGCGCCTTCCTGCCCGAGCAGGACAACGTGTTTCCCGACCGCGAGCATTTCGGCCGCATCTTCTACAACCAGGCCACGCTATCATCCATGGGCATCGCGCAGGTGGCCGTGGTCATGGGTTCCTGCACCGCGGGCGGCGCCTACGTCCCGGCCATGTCGGACGAGACCATCATCGTCAAGGAGCAGGGCACCATTTTCCTTGGCGGCCCGCCATTGGTGAAAGCCGCCACCGGCGAAGTGGTGACGCCGGAAGAACTCGGCGGCGCCGACGTGCACGCGCGCCAATCGGGCGTGGCCGACCACTACGCGTTGAACGATGCCCACGCGCTGGCCATCGCGCGGCGCATCGTCGCGCACCTCAACACAACGAAGGATGTGAAGCTCGACCTCGCAGCGCCGCGCGAACCGCTGCTGCCCGCCGACGAGCTGGGAGGCATCATCCCCTCCGACGCAAGGAAACCCTACGACGTGCGCGAAGTCATTGCACGCATCGTCGATGGCAGCGAACTCGACGAATTCAAGGCGCAGTACGGCACCACGCTCGTCACCGGCTTCGCGCGCATCTGGGGCTACCCGGTGGGCATCGTGGCCAACAACGGCATCCTGTTCTCTGAATCGGCGCTCAAGGGCGCGCACTTCATCGAGCTGTGCTGCCAGCGCAAGATCCCGCTCGTCTTCCTGCAGAACATCAGCGGCTTCATGGTGGGCAGGAAGTACGAGGCGGCCGGCATCGCCAAGGACGGCGCGAAACTGGTCACTGCAGTGTCCTGCGCGCAGGTGCCGAAATTCACCGTGGTCATCGGCGGATCTTTCGGCGCCGGCAATTACGGCATGTGCGGCCGCGCCTTCTCGCCGCGCTTCCTGTGGATGTGGCCCAACGCACGCATTTCGGTCATGGGCGGCACGCAGGCCGCGGCCGTGCTCGCGACGGTCAAGCGCGACGGCATGGAAGCGCGCGGCGAACAATGGCCTGCGGAGGCAGAGGAGAAGTTCAAGCAGCCCATCCTCGATCAGTATGAGCGCCAGGGGCACCCGTACTTTGCCAGCGCGCGCTTGTGGGACGACGGCATCATCGCGCCCGCCGACACCCGCCGCGTGCTCGCGCTCGCCCTCTCCGCATCGCTCAACGCACCCATTCCGGACACCCGCTTCGGCGTGTTCAGGATGTAATCAATTTCGATACACAGTCCCCGTCTTGCGGAGATGAATTAATAAAATGTTCTCAAGTATACTGATCGCCAACCGGGGTGAAATCGCCTGCCGCGTGATGCGCACCGCGCGCCGCATGGGCATCCGCTGCATCGCCGTGTACTCGGATGCGGACGCGCGCGCGCTGCACGTGAGCATGGCCGACGAGGCGCTGCGCATCGGTCCGGCGGCGGCCAGGGAGAGCTACCTGTCGATTGATGCCATCATCGACGCGGCGAGAAGATCCGGCGCCCAGGCCATCCACCCCGGCTACGGCTTCCTGTCCGAGAACGCCGCCCTCGCCGAAGCCTGCGCAGCGGCCGGGCTGGTCTTCGTCGGGCCGCCCGCATCCGCCATCCGCGCCATGGGCGACAAGGCCGCCTCGAAGGCGCTGATGGACCGCGCTGGCGTGCCACTGGTGCCCGGCTACCACGGCGACGATCAGGACGGCGCGACACTGCAAAAGGAAGCCGATCGCATCGGCTACCCGGTACTCATCAAGGCGTCCGCGGGCGGCGGCGGCAAGGGAATGCGCATCGTTGCGCGCGCGGAGGAGTTCGCCGCAGCGCTGGCCGGCTGCCAGCGTGAAGCCGCCTCCGCATTTGGCGATGCGCGCGTGCTGCTGGAGAAATACCTCGAGCGCCCGCGCCACATCGAGATGCAGGTGTTCGCCGACACGCAGGGCAACTGCGTGCACTTGTTCGAGCGCGATTGCTCGGTGCAACGCCGCCACCAGAAGGTGCTGGAGGAAGCACCAGCCCCCGGCATGCGCAATGCCCGGCGCACGCCCATGGCCGATGCAGCGATTGCCGCCGCGCGCGCCATCGGCTACGTCGGCGCCGGCACCGTGGAGTTCATCGTCGACGCCGCAGGAAAATTCCACTTCATGGAAATGAACACGCGCCTGCAGGTCGAGCACCCGGTCACCGAGATGATCACCGGGGTGGACCTCGTCGAGTGGCAGCTGCGCGTCGCCGCGGGCGAACCGATGCCGCTGCCGCAGGGCCGCATCAACGCGCATGGGCACGCCATCGAAGCGCGTATCTACGCTGAAGACCCGGATCGCGGCTTCCTGCCGGCCACCGGACGCATCACCGCGCTGGTCACGCCTGCCGCAAGCAACCACGTGCGCATCGACACGGGCGTGCGTTCAGGCGACGAGATCTCGCCCTGGTACGACCCCATGATTGCCAAGCTCGTGGTGTGGGACACCGACCGACCGGCAGCCCTCGCGCGCCTGCGCACGGCGCTGTCCGAATTCCATGTCGCGGGCCCCGCCACCAACATCGATTTCCTCGCGCGCGTTGCGAACTCGGCAGCGTTTTCCAAAGCCGACCTCGACACCGGCCTGATCGAGCGCAATCGCGAGGAACTGTTCCCCGATGAGGAAGCGCTGCCGCTGCATGCGCTGGCCCTGGCCACGCTGGCCCAATCCTGCGCCCTCGAGCGCGCCACGCTGGACCGCGCGCAGGGATCCGCCGACCCGCATTCGCCGTGGAGCCTGTCGGACGGCTGGCGCACCGATGGCAATGACGGCGACCGGCATGTGTCCTACGAGTTTTCCGCGGGCGAGCAAAGCGTCACCGTCGACGTCTTCCACGGCAACGCCGGCTATGTCCTGGAGATCGGCGGCACCAGCCACCGCTTGTCCGGCCACTCCGATGCCGACGGCTGGACCGAGGCCCAGGTCGACGGCGAGCATTTCTCCGGACGCGTGGTGCTGGGCCGCGGCCACGAAGGCGGCAGCGTCGATGTGTTCCACAATGCGCGACGCATCCGCATGCGGTTGCAGGATCCCATGCACCGCGACATGGCGGACGAGGCGGTAGGCGGCTCGCTCAGCGCCCCCATGCCCGGCCGCGTCACCGCAGTGCTGGTCGCCCAGGGGGCGGCCGTCACCAAGGGCACGCCGCTGCTAGTCATGGAAGCCATGAAGATGGAGCACACCATCAGCGCGCACGCCGACGGCCGCGTTGCCGCCATCCATTTCAAGGTGGGGGACCAGGTCAGCGAAGGCGTCGAGCTGATCAGCCTCGACATCGCCGAACCCGCCGTGCCGAAAGCCTAGCCGCGCGTCGCTAACCGCCTGTCTTCTCCGCCAGTAGCGCCTTCCCCGCCATGTGATGCGCCGCGAGGTAGCCGAAGGTGAACGCCGGCCCCAGCGTGATGCCGGGACCCGGGTAATAGCCACCGAACACGCTGGCGCTGTCGTTGCCAGCCGCGTAAAGGCCAGGAATCGGCTTTCCGTTGCCATCGAGAACACGCGCATTGCGGTCGGTGGAGATGCCCACATAGGTACCGATGGTGCCCATGCGAATCCGCACGGCATAGAAGGGGCCTTCCTCGAGCGGGGCGACGCAGGGGTTAGGCTTGTGCTCCACGTCACCTAGGAAGCGGTTGTAGGCCGTGCTACCGCGGCCGAACTCGGGGTCCTGCCCGTTGCGGGCGCCTTCGTTGTACCTGGCGACGGTCTTCTCCAGCGCGTCGGGCGGCACACCGATGGCGGCGGCCAGTTCGCGCAAGGTGCTGCCCCGCTTCAGGTAGCCGCTGCGCAATTGCGAGCCGTACGGCACCGGAAAGGGCTTGACGAACCCGAGGCCGTATTTGCGCATGGCGCGGTGGTCGCACACGATGTACACGCCGGGGTCCGAGCCTTCGTTCAGCGCCGTCATGGCGATGACGAAGTCGTGATACGAGTTCGACTCGTTGCAAAAGCGCACGCCCTGGCGGGTCACCGCGATGAAGCCGGGCTTGTAGCGGTCCACGAGGTGCGGGAAGGTGCCCTTGCGGCCGCCCTCGAGGATGGGCTCGGAAATCGGCATCAGCGCGCCGGGCTGGTACATGTCGGAGCGGATTGCGCCGCCCGCCGAGGTTGCAAGGTTGATGCCGTCGCCCGTGTTGCCCTCGGCTGCGGGTGAGCGCGTCTGCGTGCCATCGGGGTCGCGCGGGAAGAACTGCGAACGGAGCTTGGGGTCGTGCGGAAAGCCGCCCGCCGCAAGCACCACGCCCTTCTTCGCCATGATGCGCTCTCGCCCCTTCGGCCCGTCAATGACCACCCCGCGCACCGCGCCGTCTTCGATCACAAGTTCGCGCGCCGGTGACGACAGGCGGATCTCGATGCCGAGCTCGAACGACGTCTTGGCCAGCCGCGCGATCAGCGCGTTGCCGCCCTTCAACTGCACGGTGCGCCCGTAGCGCAGGATCTGCCAGGCGCTGCGCAGGAACATCCGCGTCACATACATGAAGGACGTCAGCGACCGGGTGAAGTTGTAGAAGTGCTTCAGCTCCTCCTGGCTGCCGCTGAACATCATGCCGGCGAAGGTGATTTCGCGAAGCGGCGGGCGCAGGTAGCGAAGGTTCTTGCCGAGGTTGCGGCCATCGTAGGGGTGGCACACCAGCGGCCGCCCGCCCTGCCCGGCGCCGTCGTAGTCGGAATGGTAGTCCGGCAGCCCGTACGGGAAGAACTTCACCTCCGTCTCGTCTTCGAGGAACTTCGCCATCTTCGGGCCGGTCTGCAGATAGGCCTCGATGCGGTCGGCATCGAAGAAATCGCCGACTTCCTCGCGCAGGTACAGGCTAGCCGCCTCGGCGGAATCCTTGTAACCCGCCGCCGGCTCATGGTGGTTGGCCGGAATCCACAGCGCGCCGCCCGAGCGGGCCGTCGTGCCGCCGAAGACGGCATCCTTCTCGACGATGACCACGCGCAGGCCGAGCTTGGCGGCCGTCACGGCCGCGCCGAAACCGCCCCCGCCGGAGCCGACCACCACGACGTCGTATGAACTCTGGTGTTCCATCGCTTCGCCTCCCGTTAAATGTGGCACCAATACCCTATTGATCTTTCCTGCCTACTTGTGTCCCCAGTTTGACTGGCGGGCCCGTCGCTCAGGGGGTGAAGCGCCGCCCCCGCAACTCGAAACGCACCGACAGGCGATCCTGCACCTGGATGATGCCACCCAGAAGCGCGAAAGGCATGATGCCGAAATCGCTTTGCAGCACGCTGAATGCGCCGCGCGCGACGATGGCGTCCCGCTCGACCTCCAGCCGCACGGGGATCTGCTGCTTGCGCGTGACCCCGTGCAGGGTGATGGCGATCTCCATGTCATCCCCCGCCCCCACGTTGCCCGCGGCCCCCGCGCCGCCTGGCACACCTGCACCCTGTCGCACCTGAACCACAAGGCGCGGATAGCGCTCCGCCTGCAATACGCGCTCGAGCATGTTGATGCGCGTGCCTTCGACATCGGCCGTTGAGGGCTGGGTGTCGAACCCGGCCGCCTTGCGCAACTCGGCATCGTCGACAGTCAGGCGATCGAGCGGCACGGTGAGATCGGCGCGACGCTGTCCCAGCGTGACGTAGCCCTGCACGCTGCGGCTGGACACGACATGGTCGTGCCCCAGTCGCGCCAGCGGGCCGCCGCGGCGCACCTCGATCGCCACCAGCGAGCGCTCAGGCTCGATGCGATAGACGGCTTCGCCGCGCGCAGCCGCCTGCCGGTAATCGACATCCGGGAATCCGGGCGGCGCCTCCTGCGCCACGGGCGCCGCCACGGGCCGCGGGCCCTGTGGCGCGCAGGATGCCAACAGCACGACCGAACCCAAGGCCAGCGCCAGCCCGAAGGGACGGCGGCGATTGCTGCCGCGCCCCGGGCCGCGACGTTCAGCCATCGCTGCGCAGTCGCACGCGGAACTTCACGCGCACCTCGGCGCCGATCACATTGGTCGCGGCCCACTCCCCGCTGCCAATGCCGAATGCACTGCGGCGCAGGATGAATTCGCCCTCCATGCCGGCAAATGTGCCCCTGGCCCCGGCCGGTGCCGGCACGGCGCTCCAAGTAAAGGGCACCTCCACCGCCTGCTGCAGGCCCTTGAGGGTGAGCGCTCCGCGCGCGACATAGCGGTTGGCCTCGATACGACGAATGTCGGTGGTACGGAATTCCGCCTGCGGGAAGCGGGCGAAGTCGAACCATTCGGCGGCGCGAATGGCGTTGTTGATGTCCACGCTCATCATATCGGCGCTCACCACCTTGATGCTCACTTCCAGCCGGCTGTCGGCGGGCTTCTCCGGGTCGAATCGCAGGCGCGTGTCGAATTCGCGGAACACCCCCGGGGCAGCCGTCTTCTCGAACAGGGCGGTGAATTCGAGGCGGCTGCCCGCGGCCTCCATGCGCCAGTCGGCGGCCCGCACCGGCGTTGCTGCCGCTGCCAACAACAAGGCTAGACAGCTAACCGCCGTGAGCGCGCGGCGCATCATGTTCGCGGTGGCCCGAACAACATGCGCGACAGCACCGCGTCGCCCTTGACGAAGTGGTGCCGCAGGGCCGCACCCGCATGCACCACCACGAACAACGAGAGCAGAGAGAACAACACGAAATGGGCATTCTCGGCGGTGCCCGCCAGCGCGGGACTGGGTGCGACGATAGCCGGCAGCGGCACCAGCCAGAAGATGCTGAACGGCACGTTGGCTGCCGAATTGATCACCCAGCCGTTGACGGGCAACAGGATCAGGAGCACATAGAAAAGCCAGTGGCTCGCCCGCGCGCCCAGGCGCTCGATGCCGGACATGCCCGCGGGCAGTGCAGGCGTCTGGTTCACCACGCGCCAGATGAGCCGCAGCACGACCAGCAGCAGAATGACAAAGCCCAGCGACTTGTGCCACACGAAGAGATCCAGCTTCATCGGCGAGAGCCTCCAGGCCGATGCCACAAGGCCCAGCGCTACCTGAGCCAGCACCAGCGCAGCCACAGCCCAGTGGAAGAGTCGCGCCAGACTACCCCATGACTCCCTGGAGTTGCGCAGCATCGGGAGGCATCAGCCCGGGGTTGGGCCGACCTTCAGCGCGCGCCAGCGCGTGTTGCTGTCGCCGCGGATCTGTTGCCCGGCAATGCGGCCATTGGTGACATGGCCCTGGAACAGCAGCGTCTCGCTGCCCGTGTCGACGCGAAAGGACAGGTAATTCGATTTCAGGAACGGTCGCTCGATGGGCAGCACCTTGTCGCGCAATTTCGCGGTCCCGTCGAAACGCTGGTTGTGCTGCGACAGGGCAAACTCCACTTCCGTGCTGCCGCGCGCGGTGCGCACCTGTGAGCGCCAGCGTCCTTCCACGCGTGCCGGAACCACCCACGCATAGATAATGCTCTGCTTGAGCGCGCCGACGGGCTTCTCGGGTACCGGGATGGTCTCCTGCGCATCGGCTTCCCAGTCGCCGATGCCATAGTCGTGTGACACGATGCGCGTGCCCGGGCGAAGCGCCAGGAGGCGCGACTGCAAGGCCGCGTTGTACTCAGGCAGCAGGTAGATGGTCACCACCGACGCCTGGCCGAGGTCGGTCTTGAAGATGTCCTGCTGGTAAAAAGCGGTGCTCCCCGACACGCCTTCCCGCGCTGCATTGTCGGTGGCAAGCTTCACCAGCCGCGGGTCGTAATCGACGCCAAAGCCGCGCGCATGCAATTCCTTTGCGGCAGTGATGATGATGCGCCCGTCACCGGAGCCCAGGTCGATCAGGAAATCCTTGGACTGCACGCCGGCCATGCGCAGCATGGTATCAACGACGATTCGCGGCGAAGGGACATACGGCGTTTCCTCGGTGATGCGCGGTTCAGCCTCGGCCGCCAGGGCCGGGGTGGCGAACAGCGCACCCAGTGCAATCAGACAGGCTGCAAAAAGTCGGTTCAACGATGCGTCCTCATCGATTCGGGGGAGCGGCCTAGTAGCCCGCCTTGGCATACGGCGTATCGGCATCGCGCCGGTACACCAGCAGCCGGCGTCGATACGACAGCACCGGTTCGCGCTCCTGATTGTACGCCCGGGTATCCACGGTCAGGATGCCCTCGTTGGGGCGCGATTTGGATTCGCGCTTGTCGATGATGGTGGACTCCGCCTCCAGCGTATCGCCTTCGAACACCGGTACCGGCAGCTGGATATCGGTCCAGCCGAGGTTGGCGACGACGCGCCCGAAGGTGCGCGTGCTGAGCGCCGTCACCGCACCGACCACCCAGGGCTCACCGATGCGGTAACGCCCGCCCTGGTGCGCATCGATCCACGATGCATCGTGGAACTGTGGCGTCCAGTCGAAGGAGCGGCGGGAGCGTTCGATGGCCTCGCTGCGGGTGAAGGTGCGCCGAGGAAAATGAACGAAGGTTTCATCGGCCTGCGCATCCTCGAAGAACAGGCCGTACTGCTCGAGCAGGGCGCCATCCGGCTGCTCTCGGTAGGAAGCAAAACGCGGCTCGGCCACCGGCTCGGCCGATAGCGACACGCCGGGAAACCGCCCGCGCCTATAGATCTCGATGTCGTAGGTGAGGCTGGCCACCCGCGTGCCGTCGGCGCGCGTCATGCCGGTCTTCACCTTCAGCGTGCCGCCGTCGGGGTGTTCGCCCGGCTCCACGGCGAGGATTTCGGAGTCTGCATACAGGGTATCGCCGCCGAACACGGGCGCCGTCATGGCGATCTCGTGGAACACCGGGATGCAGCGCTTGCGCCCGAAAGTCACCGCCGCCATGCCGATGGCACGCTGCAGCGTGATGGTGCTCACCATCAACGGCTTGCCCCAGGCGGTCTTGCCGGCGTAGTTGGCATCGTAGTGCAGCATCGCCGAATTCATGGTGTCCAGCGACTCGTCGAGGTTGTCCTGCTGCGACAGTGTCACGCCCGGTCGGTGCATGAAGCGCTGCCCCGCCTGGAAGTCCTCGAAGTCTGCGCCGTAGCGCTCCTGATAACGGCCTGGACCGATGCGATCGAAGTTATAGAAGCTCATCGTGCTTTCTCCTGATTTGACCCGCTTTCGCACCGACGGGCCTCAAGCCTGAGCAACCTTTCCCCGGCAAGTCGGAGAAGTGGAAGAAAGTCGGGCGCGACGCCAACGACCAGCCGCGGCTGGTCGCAGCGAGCTTTACCGCCAGCCTATTTCTTGTCGTAGGTGTAGAAGCCGCGACCGGTCTTGCGACCGAGGTAACCGGCCTCGACCATTTCCACCAGCAACGGCGCGGGACGGTACTTGGAGTCCTTGAACGACTCGTAGAACACGTTCATCACGTCGAGCATCACGTCCAGCCCGATCATGTCGCACAACGCTAGCGGACCGATCGGGTGGTTGCAGCCGAGCTTCATGCCCTCGTCGATATCTTCCGGCGTGGCCACGCCCTCGCCCAGAGCAAAGCAGGCCTCGTTCAGCATCGGCACGAGAATGCGGTTGACGGCGAAGCCGGGCGAATTGCGAACCACGATGGGCGCCTTGCCGATCTTCACCACCACGGCGCGCACCGCGGCCAGGGTTTCGTCTGAGGTCTGCATGCCGCGGATCAACTCGACCAGCGCCATCACCGGCACCGGATTGAAGAAGTGCATGCCGATGAACTGCGACGGGCGCTTGGTCGCCGCGGCCAGCTTGGAGATGGAAATCGACGAGGTATTGCTCGCGATCAGGGCATCGGACTTCACCACCGCATCAATCGAGGAAAAGATCTTCTGTTTCAGACCAATGTTCTCGGTCGCCGCCTCGATCACGAGGTCGCAGTCGGCCAGTGCCTTCATATCCGTGGAGATCGTCAGTCGCGCCAGCGTCGCAGCCTTATCGGCTGCGGTCATTTTCTGCTTGTTGACCATGCGCTCCAAGCTGGTGTCGATGGCTTTCATGGCACGGTCGAGCGCTGCCTGCGCGATGTCCGTGATCACGACCGGGAAACCCGCCGTTGCGCAAACCTGCGCAATACCATTGCCCATGGTGCCGGCGCCGATCACGCCAATCGTCCTGATGTCCATACCGAGTTCCTCAAAAAGTCACAAATAAGCGCGCCGCCGCAGTCACTCGTTGCAGCGACGCCCCCGCTGACGCGCCCCGAAGTCTAGCACCGGGAAGGGTGGAATTCAGCCCGCTCGGCCTTGATCACTGTTCCCGAGCATTGTGTCGTGATGCCTGAAAGGGATGCAGCGCAGGCCACCCTCAACCACGAAGGAATACGCGTTTTTACGGCACGGCGGGCCGATTTACACCCTCGATGATCCAAGCAACTGCATTTACCCGACGCAAAGGACGCAAAAACCCAGCGCCATTGTTACCATTAGACATTCCTCATGCATGTCGCCCACATCGCCACGCCTGACACGCCATGACCCCCGCCTCCGCCTCCGCGGCTGATTCACTCGTGCGTTTCGTTGCCGAACAGGCCGGCGACGTCGAGCATCGCTTTATCGGATTGCGCCGACTCCTGGAGGCTACCGACCGCATCGACCCCAGTTTGCTGCTCGATGAAGTCATGCGCCAGACCCATGAAACCTTCCGCAATGTCCTGCCCTGCGACCGCACCGGCTTCGCATTGATCGCTGAGAACAGCGACCTCCTGCAGATGCGCTGGGTCAGGACCTCGGCACCCGAAGCGCGGCTCGCCGTCGGCTTCAGCGCAGCCCTGTCGGGAAGCTCCCTCGAAGGCGTGATGGCCTCCGGCGAGCCGCGCATCATCGCCGACCTCACGACCTATTTCGCGACTCACCCGGAATCGAAATCCGTCCCCTTGCTGCTTGCCGAAGGCATGCGCTCGAGCCTCACCTGCCCGCTGACAGCCGCCGGCAAGCCGATCGGCTTCCTGTTCTTGTCGAGCACGCAGAGCAACGCCTATACCCAGGAACACGCCGAGGCCATGCGGGCAATCCTGCCCGCCTTGTCCGCGGTCGTCTTCAAGGGTCGCCTGTATGAATTGATCATTCGCGCGCAACTCGAATCGGAGCGGCTGCTACGCAACGTGCTGCCAGAGGCCATCGTCAAGCGCCTGAAGGCCGGCGAGGAGACCATCGCCGACGGGTTTCCCGAGGCAACCGTGGTGTTCGTGGACCTCGTGAATTTTGTCAAACTCTCCTCGACCATGTCGCCGGCGGCCGTAGTGATCGTGCTCAACCGCATCTTCTCTGCCTTCGATGCGCTGTGCGAGAAATACGGCGTGGAAAAAATCAAGACCATCGGCGATGCCTACATGCTCGCCACCGGTGTGCCGAGGCCCCTGAAGGACCATGTGTCGGTTGCCGCCAAGATCGCCCTCGACATGCAGGAGCTGGGCAAACGCCTGGCCACGCGCGAGGACCGCTCGCTCAGCTTTCGCATCGGCATCCACACCGGCCCCGTGGTGGCCGGCATCATCGGCACGCGCAAGTTCAGCTACGACCTGTGGGGCGACACCGTCAACATCGCCAGCCGCATGGAAGCCAACGGCGCCCCCGGCCGCATCCATGTCACGCGGGCGGTCTACGACAAGCTCAAAGGTGAATTCGAGTTCGAAGCGCGCGGCATGACGCACCTCAAAGGCATCGGCGACATGGAAACCTACTTCCTCAATGCCCCGAGACCGGGCAGCGAGTACCGCGCAACGCCGTTGATCCCCCTGGAAGGGTCGGAGGGCGGCGATGAACCGATGCCGCCGGAGCAGGAACGCCGTCACAACCGGAACTAAGCGCCGAACAACCGTCCTCCAGTCCCAGCGGGGCGCGCATTTCGGGTATAAACATCGCAGCATTGCGCACGCTGCATCGGCAACAGAACGGGTAGGCGGAAAAGCTGCTCCACGCCCGACCGGAGCAACGGGAACCGCCCGTGCAGACTGTGTTCGCAACCGGATTTTCTTCCGCCAGCCCAAAGGCCGGCAGCAGGTACATCGACTCCAGGCATGCACTCCCGGCTCAAGTATTCACCCGCTCGCGCGATATTCTTCATTTCGATCGGCACCGGCTTCATGGCGGCCGCCGACATCTGCATGAAGTACCTGGCCGGGAGCCATTCGCTGCCGTCCATCCTGTGGCTGCGCAACCTGATGATCCTCACCGTCATTATCACGATCTTGCGCCGCTCCGGCCAATGGAGCAATGCCTGGAGCACGATTTCGCCCATCCAGTTCCTGCGCGGAACCTGCATGGGCGTCGCGCCGCTGCTCTTCTACTATGCCCTGACCACCATGCCCGTGGCCGAGACCACGGCCATCTTCCTGCTCATCCCGGTCATCGTCGCCATGCTCGCGGTGCCCGTGCTCAAGGAGAGCGCCGATCCCCGGCGACTGGTGGCCGCCGCCCTCGGCTTCACCGGCACGCTGATCATCGTGCGCCCCGGCACCGACGCTTTCACGCCGGTTGCGCTGGTGGCGCTGGGTGCGGCCATCATCGCCGCCACCTACCAGCTGCTCACACGGTTGCTCGCCGGACGCCAGAGCGCGCTCGCATCGCTCTTCTATCCCTGGGTGATCGGCACGGTGCTGTGCTCGCCGTTCGCGTTCCTGCAATGGACGCCGCCGGTCTCGCCCTTCGAGTGGTTCATGGTGGTGCTTACCGCCACGCTCGCCTTGTCCGGCAATTTCTGTCTCGTCAGCGCCTACGAGCACGGTGACGCCGGGCTCATCGCGCCCTTCGTCTACCTGCAACTGGTCTGGGCCATCGCGCTCGCGTGGCTGTTCCTCGGAGATTTCCCGGACACATGGTCGATCACGGGCATGGCGACCATCGTCTGCGCCGGCCTCATCCTCGTGCGACGCAGCGGCCTCGCGCGGCGCGCGTGACGACGGCCATGAACCACAGGCTGCAGCATGCCCCGTTGCGCGCCGTGCTCAGCATGAGCGCAGGCACCGCATTCATTGCCGGCACCGACATCATGATGAAGCGCCTCGCCGCCGACCATTCGCTGCCGGCGATCCTGTGGGTGCGCAACCTGATCATCCTGCTGGTCATCTACGGCATCCTGCACCGCTCGGGTGAGTGGGCGCACACGCGCGCATCATTCTCCAGAATGCATGTGGTTCGCGGCATCGCCATGGGAATCTCGCCGGTCATGTATTTCGTTGCACTAATGACCATGCCGGTGGCCGAGCTGACCGCCCTAAACCTGACCATGCCGGTCATCATGGCGCTGCTGGCGGTACCGATGCTCAGGGAACCGCTGGAGGGCCGGCGCATTGCCGCAGTGATGCTCGGATTCGCCGGCGTGCTCGCCATCATTCGACCAGGCAGCGACGTGTTCTCGCCCTACATGCTGCTGGCCCTCGCCGCGGCCGTCGGCGGCGCATTCTTCCAGTTGTTCACGCGCAAGGTCGCCGGTCACCAGGGCGCCATGGCTTCGCTGTTCTATCCCTGGGTGATCAGCACTGTCATCTGCACGCCCTTCGCGCTCTACCGCTGGACGCCTCCGGTGAACGGCGTCGAATGGCTGCTGGTGGCGCTGATCACCATCTTCTCGCTCAGCGGCAACACACTGATGGTGCGCTCCTATCAGTACGGCCCGGCCAGCCTGATCGCCCCCTTCATCTACATGCAATTGATCTGGGCGGCGCTGCTCGGCTGGCTGATCTTCGGCGCCTTCCCCGATGGCTGGTCCCTTGCTGGCATGATCACCATCGTCGCAGCCGGCCTGTTGCTGGTGCCGCGCCAGTCGTTGCGTCGCTCACGGTAGGGTCGCTGGCAGTGCGAAGGCATGCGGCGGCACGATGACGCAGCCGCTCCAGTCCGGCGTACGCGCGAAACGTCCCGCGAGCCTCAGCACCGCCTTGTCCTTGCTGATGAGGAATCTCGCCCGACACCGTAAGGCGAGGTCGATGAACTTCTGGTCGTCGGCGTCCCTGCAGCGTGGTGAAGCCCCCCCTTGTGCAGTCCCGGATTCGACGACCTTCGCGAAGGCGGCGTAGGCGGCCTGCAGTAATGCCCGCGCCGCCTCACCCAGCGCAAACTCAGGATATGCCAGGACGCGACGCCATTCTTCCAGGCAGCTTGCATCCGTGATGACCTGCACCCGCCCGGAGCGGATGGCCGCATCAATGGCGGCGACACCCGGATCGTGAAAGTGCAGCAGGTCGAGCACCACATTGGTGTCGAGCACGACAATGGGCGGGTCGGACCGAGGGGCCGACTGCGAACCGGACATGGGACTGTTGGACATCGGGCGATGCCGGTCGCCGCCTACTGCGGCTTGATGCCGGCGTCGGCCGCGACGCCGGCGGCAGTAAATGCACAGCCGACAAGCAGACGATTCAAAGCCCGGCGCGGCGCAATCTGAGCGCGTTGGTGATGACCGACACCGAGGACAGGCTCATCGCGGCGGCCGCGATCATCGGGTTGAGCAGCAGGCCCGTGAGCGGGAACAGCACGCCGGCGGCGATGGGCACGCCCGCTGCGTTATAGACGAAGGCCAGAAACAGGTTCTGGCGGATGTTGCCCATCACGGCGCGAGAGAGCTTCCTCGCGCGCACGATGCCGCGCAGGTCGCCCTTGACCAAGGTGATCCCGGCACTCTGGATGGCGACATCCGCACCGGTGCCCATGGCAATGCCGACTTCGGCCTCAGCCAGTGCCGGCGCATCGTTGACGCCATCACCGGCCATGGCCACCGACCGCCCCTCGGCCCTGAGGGCACGCACGATCTCGCGCTTCTGCTGCGGCAACACGTCGGCGCGCACGTCGGTGATGCCCAACCGATCGGCCACCGCGCGCGCCGTCACCACGTTATCGCCCGTGAGCATCACCACGCGGATGCCCTCGGCCGCAAGTTCGCGCAAGGCCTCTGCAGCCGATGCCTTCACCGGGTCGTTTACACCGAGGATGCCGGCAACGCGGCGAACGCCGCGCTGCTCATCGACCAGGAACATCACGGTTTCACCGATACTGCGCAGGAGCCCGGCCTTCTCCTTCAGTGCCGCAGGTAGCGGAGCCAGTGCAGCCGCGTAAGCCTCGTTACCCAGCGCCACCGCACGCCCGTCGAGCCGGCCCTCCACGCCCTTTCCCGAGACCGCGACGAAATCCTCCACCGACGCGAGTTCCACGCCGCGTGCCTTCGCGCCCTCCAGGATGGCCGCCGCGAGCGGATGTTCGCTGCCGCGCTCGAGGCTCGCCGCCATCCGCAGCAATCCCGCCTCCGTAACGCCCTCGGCTCGCGCGATCGAGGACAGCACCGGCCGGCCCTCGGTCAGCGTGCCGGTCTTGTCCACCACGAGGGTGTCGATTTTTTCCATTCGCTCCAGCGCCTCGGCATTGCGGATCAGTACGCCCGCCTGCGCGCCGCGCCCGGTGCCCACCATGATGGACATCGGCGTCGCCAATCCCAGCGCACAGGGGCAGGCAATGATCAGCACCGAGACCGCGCTCACCAACGCGAACACCATGGCCGGCGGCGGCCCGAAGATCGCCCACACGATGAAGGCAACGATGGCCACGCCCACCACGGCCGGCACGAAATAGCCGGACACGCGGTCGGCCAGCGCCTGGATGGGTGCACGCGTGCGCTGCGCCTCGGCCACCATGTGCACGATTTGAGCAAGCAAGGTCTCCGCGCCGACGCGCTCGGCGCGCATGACGAAGGAGCCGTTACCGTTGACCGTCCCGCCGGTAACCTTGGCCCCCACCGACTTTTCGACGGGAATGGGTTCGCCCGTAACGAGCGATTCATCAATGCTGGAATACCCTTCCAGCACCACACCGTCCACCGGCACTTTCTCTCCGGGACGCACGCGCAGGTGGTCGTCTTTCACGACAGCCTCCAGCGGCACTTCCTCGTCACCGCCATCGGCGCGGACACGCAATGCCGTGTTGGGCGCGAGCTTGAGCAGCGCGCGGATCGCGCCGCCAGTGCTGTCGCGGGCACGCAGTTGCAGCACTTCGCCGAGCAACACCAGCACCGAAATGACGGCGGCTGATTCGAAGTAGAGGTTCACCAAGCCGTGCATCCCGCTGGCGGGATCGTGCACGGTGCGGAATTCGGCGGGAAAAGCGCTGGGCGCGAGCAAGGCCACGACGCTATAGGCAAACGCCACGCCGGTGCCGATTGCAATCAGCGTGTACATGTTGAGGTTGCGCGACACCAGTGAATTCCAGCCTCGCACGAAGAATGGCCAGGCCGCCCACAACACCACCGGTAGCGAAAACACGAGCTGCACCCACCCCGACGTGCGCGGATCGATGATCGCGTGCATCGACAGCCCCGGCACATGCTCTCCCATGGCCAACACGAACACCGGCAACGTCAGTACGAGGCCGATCCAGAACCGCCGCGTCATGTCGAGCAGTTCGAGGTTGGGCCCCTCCTCGCCGGTGGATACCAGCGGCTCTAGCGCCATGCCGCACTTCGGACACGGTCCAGACCCCACCTGCCGGATCTCCGGATGCATCGGACAGGTGTAGATCGCACCCGGGTCAGTCGCGCCCGATCGAACATGCTTGCCGGGAGGATGCGTCACACCGGGTCCGCAGGCCGGACACGACTCGCCCTCGCCATCCTTGTCAAGATAGGCTGCTGGATCGAGCTTGAATTTCGCCAGGCAGTGTGTGGTGCAGAACCAGTAGGCCATGCCCTCGTGGGTGTGCGTACCGGCCGCTGTCGCAGGGTCCACGCTCATGCCGCATACCGGGTCGATCTCTTTCGCCGCGGATTTGGCCAGCGCGCCTTGCGGCGCAGGCGCTGTGGAAGTCGCCCGTGGCACTCCCGGCGGCGAGCCTTTCACCTTGATCGCCGCCAGCGCCGCACTGTACCTGAGCTTGCGCGCAGGAGAGTCACCCGGCGGCGGCGCCAGAACAACACCGGGCGCCACGGCGGGCGCTGAACTGATCGCAACAGCAGGCGCGGCCTTCTTGTTCAGGAAGCGCTCGGGCTCCTTGGCAAACACATCATGGCAATAGGTGGAGCAGAAGTAATAGGTCTTGCCACCAAAGGGATGCGACCCGGCTGCAGTCGCCGGTTCCACCGTCATGTCGCATACGGGGTCGATGTGCAGCCCATGGGCGCCGCCGGCGTGAGCATGTTCAGCTTGGTTTTCCATATGCTCCCATTATTCACCTGTTCACGGCCCGATCACCGCCGAGGCGGCAAACGGCTGAAATCAGCACTTTGCCCTATCGGCACTTTGCCCTAATTGCGTAACTCCACGTAGGTCACGACAAAATTGGCGCCGACCCTCTCCGCGGAAAAGCGCACGCGGTCACCCACTTTCAGGTTGGCGAGCAGAGCCGGGTCTGCCGCTCGGAACACCATGGTCATGGCCGGCATGTCAATGTTGCGAATCTCGCCGTGCCGCAGGGTCACCCGTCCGCTGGCCGGATCCAGGCGCCTGACCTCGCCTTCGGCCAGCACGCGCTCGGCCAGCACAGGGGACGCCGTGCCTTCCGCGGGCGCGCTCGTCGGTCCCTGCAACGTTGCCTGCGCCATCGCCACTGGCATTGTCCCGGCCAGCAATATCAACAGGCAGAAACGCCTCATTTGACGATCACCTTACCGACCATGCCGGCATCGAAATGGCCCGGAATGAGGCAGGCGAAATCGAACTCTCCCGCTTTGCTGAACTGCCACACCAGTGTGCCGCGCCGACCGGCCTTCACTTCAACAGCCTCGTCGTGTTCGTCATGTTCCATGTCCGGGTTCTTCTTCATGGCCTCGGCATGTTTCTTCAGCTCATCGAGGGTGCCGATCACCATCTCGTGCTTTTGCTTGCCGTCGTTACGCACCACGAAGCGGATGGTCTCGCCGCGCTTGGCATGGATCACCGACGGATTGAAGCGCATGGTGTCGCTCATGCGGATGGTCACGCTGCGATTCACCTTCTTCGCGTCGCCGGGCTTGCCATAAGAACGCTCTTCGGCACTGGTGGCGCCGTGCTCATGAGCCGCCTTGCCATCCGCATTAGCCGCCGTGGAACCATGGGAATGCCCACCACTGCTGGCGGACGACGAGTGCGTGTGCTCACCTTTGGCATCAGACTCCTTGGTCGCCATGCGTTTTTTCATGTCCGCTTTCATGGCCTCATGGTCCATCCCGCCGGCTTCCATCTTCGTCTTCATCCCGGCCTTCATCGCCTCGTGGTTCATGCCCCCCGCCTCCATCTTCTTTTGCATCTCCGCTTTCATGGCCTCGTGGTCATGGCCGCTGGCGGAGGCTGGTGCCTGGGCGGGTGTCGGGGCCGATGTCTGGGAAGCGGCGTGGCCACTGGCCAGCGCTGCGCTTACGGCGGCAACAAGCGACACTGCAATCAAGTACTTTTTCATGGTCTGTCTCCTGGTCAGTCTGTCTATATATGTTCTGGCGGAATCAACGAAATCAATGCTGCGAATGCCCGCCGCCGCGGCGGACGTTGAGCGGCTTCGAATGGTCCCCGGCTAGTCCCGGAGCGGGCAGCGTGCCCGACGCGGAAGACGGTGCCAACGTAGCGGCCGGCGCCTCGCCCGTCCACTCGTAGGCAATGCTCCCCTTCGGGTGCACATACCAGCCCGGGTCGGCGTAGTCGTTCTTTGCCAGCCCCTCGCGCACCTTGAGCACGGAGAACATGCCGCCCATCTCCAGCGCCCCGAACGGCCCGGTGCCGGTCATCATGGGCAGGGTGTTGTCGGGCAGCGGCATTTCCATGGCGCCCATGTCGGCCATTCCCTTGTCACCCATCACCATGTAATCGGGGATCAGCCGCGTGATGCGCTCGGCAATTCCTCGATGATCCACGCCGATCATGGTCGGGACGCCGTGGCCCATGGCGTTCATGGTGTGGTGCGACTTGTGGCAATGAATGGCCCAGTCGCCGGGTTCGTCGGCCACGAACTCGATGGCGCGCATCTGCCCCACCGCAATGTCGGTGGTCACCTCGGGCCAGCGTGCCGTCTTCTGCACCCAGCCGCCGTCGGTGCAGGTGACTTCGAAATGATGCCCATGCAGGTGGATGGGGTGGTTGGTCATGGTGAGGTTGCCGACACGGATGCGCACCCGATCGCCGCGGCGCACCACCAGCGGCGCGATGCCCGGGAACACCCGGCTGTTCCACGCCCACAGGTTGAAGTCGAGCATGGTATTGACGCGCGGCGTGGCACTGCCAGGCTCGATGTCATAGGCATTGAGCAGGAACACGAAATCGCGGTCCACGCGCATGAATCCGGGGTCCTTCGGATGCACGACGAGAAAGCCGTGCATGCCCATCGCCATCTGCACCATCTCGTCGGCATGCGGGTGGTACATGAAGGTACCCGACTTCTTCATCGTGAATTCATAGACGAAGGTCTTGCCCGGCTCGATCTGCGGCTGCGTGAGCCCGCCGACGCCGTCCATGCCGTTGGGCAGCAGGATGCCGTGCCAGTGCACGGTGGTGTGCTCTGGCAGGCGGTTGGTGACGAAGATGCGCACACGATCGCCCTCCACGCACTCGATGGTCGGGCCGGGGCTCTGCCCGTTGTAGCCCCACAGGTTGGCCTTCATTCCGGGCGCCATCTCGCGCACCACGGGTTCTGCCACCAAATGGAACTCCTTCACGCCATCTTTCATGCGGAAAGGAAGGGTCCAGCCGTTCAATGTCACCACCGGGTTATAGGGGCGGCCGGCGGCTGGCGCGAGCGGTGGCTGCGTATCCGCCGTGGTCTGCAACGCAAGCTCGGGCAAGGCCGCCAGCGCACTGCGCGAAACGGCCGTTGCACCGAGGATGCCCGCCGCAGTCGCCAGCGAGGCGCCGGCGAAAGTGGATCCGAGAAACTGTCTTCTATTGGTCATGATCGATCCTTTAGTGGCCGCCGGCCGCCGCTACTGCTGCCGCTACTGCTGCCGCTGCTGCTGTTGGCAACGCGGCACCCGGCGATGGACCGCCCGGGGACTGCGCGGTGAGCGCCATCTGGAAATCGGATTCCGCCAGCCAGTAATCGCGCTGCGCCTCCATCGCTGCACTCACACTGGCCGCCTGGCCACGCGCGTCGGCAAGCAGGTCGAACACCGAACTGAGCATGCCGTTGTAGCGCAGCAATACTTCCTCGGAAATGAACTTGCGCAGTGGGAGGACTTCATCGCGATAGTGGCGCGCGAGCTCGAAGCGCTCGCGCAGCGAGCCATGGGTCTCGCGCACCTCCGAGCGCGCGCGCACGGCGACTTCCCGGGTGCGGCTCACCGCCTGCATGTAGAGGAACTCGGCGCGCGCGGTCTTCGCGCCACCGAAATCGAAGATCGGCAGGCGCAGGTCGAGCTCCCAGCCGCGCTGCGGCAGTGCCGGGGCGCTGGTCTTGCGCACGAAACCGAGTTCGACCAGGTCCACGTAACGCGTGGCCTTGGTCAGCCCAAGCGATTGGGCAAGCGACTCGGCGTCGCGCCGCGCCGCCTGCACATCGAGCCGCTGGGCGAGAGCGCGCGCTTCGAGTTCGGCCGGATCGTCGGCCCCGGGGAATGCCGCCGGCAACAGCTTGGGCAGCTCCGGCAGTCGCTCAGGCAGCCGCAGTTCCCGCGCGGAGGCAAGCCCCATCGCACGCGCGAGGCGCTCGGTTGCAGCCAGCGACCCCTGCCGCGCCCGCGCCTGCTGCGCGACCGCCTCAGCGAGGAAAGCCTTCTCGCGCGCCTCGGCAAGCTTCGACCAGTTGCCGGCCGCGGCCATGCGCCGTCCCAGCTCCGCACTGGCATCAGCGGCTTCCTTCACCTGTCCCGCGTAGGCCAGGCTTTGCTGCGCCGCCACGGCAGAAATCCACGCCTTGCGCGCTTCCTGCGCCACGCGCAATGCCGCGCCGGCGGCGCGCAATTTGGTCGCCTCGAAGCGCTCGCCCTGCACCTTGGTGGAGAGTGGGATGGCCAGCAGTCCGAGCACATCGAAGAACACGCCGCGCTCGATCTCCAGTTCATCACCGCGCACCAGGCGCGCAAACGAGATGCGCGGGCCGCGCCAGCGGCTGGCCTGCACCAGTTCACTTTCGGCGATACCGAGTTCGGCGTAGTCGGCCTGCAGGCCGGGATGGTTGAGCAGCGCGATCTGCACCGCGACATCTGCCGTGAGCGCTTGGGTCGATGAAGATGCCAGCAATTCGGCGACGCGCGCGCGCACCGAATCGGCATCGCGTTCGGACCGCACCCACTGCACCGACACAGCCTCGCGCGAAGATCCCTGCTGCGCGGTGCGCTCGGCCATGCGTGCAGTCACGGCCTGCTGCACGCCGCCAAACCCGCCGTCGGGAGAAAATGAAGCGCAGCCGGCGAGCAGCGCTACGCCCACCGCAACGGCAGCAATGCCGCCACCCTTATCCGCGCACGCCTGCCGAGCGCGGGAAAACCCTGGTTGATACATAGCCTGACTCCTGAGAACGCCTGCAATGCGAAAGGAGGGCATCCCTTCGCGTCGCCCTCGAAGAGGGCCCGCACGACAAGTGCTTGGGCTCTCCGGGGATGAGCGTTGCCTCGTGCGTCAACACAGCAGGCAACGGCGGCCGCACCCACTGGGGGGCGGCCCGTTTGGCGTCAGGCGGCTAGCGGAGGTCGCTGCAGGAGCGACGGGGTGATGCTCAGGAACGATACGGGCACCATCTCGACGAAGGCGCCAGGGGATGCAATGAAGAACGACTTGGTGGTGGACAGCAGGACTGAAGCACAGGCCAACTGGCATAGTCCGCAGTCATTGCAGCCGGCATCGTGGCTGTCAGCGGTGGTAACAGCAGCCATGGCAATGGGAGCGGTGGCGGCAGAATCATCGGCAACCGCGAGTTCGTGATGACCTGTGCCCGAATGGCTATGGGAGCCATGGGCACCGGCATCATGCTGATGAACGGACACAGCGTCATGGTCCTGCCCGCTTTGTTCCTGCCCGCTTTGCTCCTGCACATTCGCGGGGCCATGCGCGTGGTCTATCCCCGCCGCCTGCGTTACCTCGGATCCGGTACCGCCGGTCAGCATATGGACGCACATGGGCATGGCCAGGGCCGTGGCGCTCTGTAGCGGCAGCCACAGCACCAGGAAGGCAATCAACGCGAACTTGAGATGGGCTTGCATGATCTGTGGAAAGCTTAGCACGCCGGAACCGCCAACGCCGACCGAAACACTCTCGCCACTCCGACTGATGGCTCCATTATTATTATCACTTTCCGTAATCAATATAATACTTACTGGCCTGTACTAGATGAATATAATCATTTGTAAGCGAACGGGCAGAAAACCGTGGCACGGCTTTTGAGGACCGGTCACCCGGGCCACGCAGGCCATGCTGGCAAAACCTGCGGCAAAGGTGCCAAATGTCGGGGCGCCGCCGGCAACGCCAAGGCGGCCTGACCCAGGAATGCGACATGTCCCGGCAAGCCAAGGAACCACGACCAACCAAGATACTGGCTGCACCAGGCGTGCTCGCTGCGCTAGGCGCCGCAGCACTCTTTGGTGCCGGCACGCCGCTGGCGAAGCTGCTGCTCGGCCAGGTCGATCCGTGGCTCATGGCCGGTCTGCTGTACCTCGGCGCGGGCGCCGGACTGACCCTCACGCGCCGCGTCCTGCGCTCACCGCCCGGACACCCTGCGCGCAGCGACTGGCCCTGGCTCGCCGCAGCAATCCTGTGCGGCGGGGTGGCAGGACCGGTGCTGCTGATGTACGGCCTGTCGGCCATGACGGCATCGGCGGCATCGCTCCTCCTGAATGCGGAAGGGGTGTTGACCGCGCTGCTGGCCTGGTTCGTGTTCCGCGAAAACGTCGATCGCCGCATTGCGCTCGGCATGCTGGCCATCATCGCGGGCGCGCTGGTCCTGTCATGGCCCGAGGAAGTGCCATCCGGCGGGCAGGCCATTGCACTGTGGCCCGCGCTCGCCGTCCTTGGCGCCTGCCTGGCCTGGGCGCTGGACAACAACTTCACCCGCAAGGTGTCGCTAAGCGATGCCACCTGGATCGCCGCCTGCAAGGGCTGGGTGGCAGGCATCGTCAATATTGGCATTGCAATGACCGCGATGTCCGCAACGGGTACATCAACGGCGGCGTGGCCGACCTGGTGGACGGGCCTTGCCGCCGGCCTGATCGGCTGGCTCGCCTATGGCGTGAGCCTGGCGCTGTTCGTGGTGGGGCTGCGCCATCTCGGCACCGCGCGCACCTCGGCCTATTTCTCCATCGCCCCGTTTGCGGGCGCTGTCATGTCACTCTCGCTGCTGGATGAACCGGTCACGCTGCGGCTGGCCGGCGCCGGTATCCTGATGGGTATCGGCGTCTGGCTGCACCTCACCGAGCGGCACGAGCACCCCCATCACCACCATCCAATCGCGCACAGCCACGAACACCAGCACGACGGACGCGACCCACATCACGCCCACGGGCACGACGATGAAGATGATCCGAATACGCCGCATGTGCACGCGCATGTGCACGCGCCGTTACGGCACGCGCATCCGCACTTCCCGGATGCACACCACCGCCACGACCACTGAAACATCGCATCCCCGTGGCGCCGGTTACCTCGGCGTTACCCATCCCGGGCACAACCAGGGGTCGCGGTTATGCGTGCTCCATCCTCTGCCCATGCTCGCGGATGGCATGAAAACTCACACTCGGCCAGCGCTCCATGGTGAGCTGCAGGTTGACGCGGTTGGGGGCGAGGTACACCGGGTTGTCGTCGATGTCCCTCGCCATGCGCGAGGCTTCGTCGTTCTCGAACTTCTTGCGCGTGTTGTCGTCGGGGAAGGTCAGCCAGCGCGCGGCGTAGAGATTGGCGGCGTCGTACACGGCGTCCACCTTGTATTCGCTCTGCAGGCGCGCCGCGACAATCTCGAATTGCAGCGGCCCCACCGCACCGAGGAGGATGCTGTTGCCCGTGCCTGGATCGAACACCTGCACCGCGCCCTCTTCGCCCAGCTCCTTCAAGCCCTTTTGCAATTGCTTGGCCTTGAACGGGTCCTTGGGGCGCGCCAGGTTGAACAGTTCCGGTGCGAAATACGGGATGCCCTTGAAGCGCAGCGCCTCGCCTTCGGTGAGCGTGTCGCCAATCTGCAGCTGCCCGTGGTTATGGATACCGATGATGTCACCGGCTACCGCATCGTCACTGGCGACCCGCTCATTGGCCATGAAGGTAATGGCGTTGGCCAGCTTCATCTCGCGACCCAGGCGCACGTGGTGCACCTTCATGCCGGACTGGTAGCGTCCGGAGCACACGCGCAGGAAGGCAATGCGATCGCGGTGGCGCGGATCCATGTTGGCCTGGATCTTGAACACGAAGCCGGTGAAGGGCGGCTCGGTGGCCTCGACCATTCGTGTCCCCGCATCCTCTCGGGTGGCTTCGCGGGGCTGCGGGGGGGGCGCCCAGTCCAGCAAAGCCTGCAGGATCTCCTGCACGCCGAAATTGTTGATGCCGGATCCGAAAAACACCGGCGACTGCGTGCCGGCAAGAAAACGCGCGAGGTCAAAGGGCACGCTCGCGCCGCGGATCAGCTCGACGTTCTCGCGTAGGTGCTTCACTTCGTCAGGGAAGAGTTCATCCAGACGCGGATTGTCCAGACCCTCGATCAGCTCGCCGTCGGCGCTGCGCTTTTCCTCGCCCGGCGTGAAGCGCTGCAGGCGATCAGTCAAGAGGTGGTACACGCCGCGAAAGGCCTTGCCCATGCCGATCGGCCAGGTCACCGGCGCGCAGTCGATCTTCAGCACCGACTCGATTTCCTCCAGGATGTCCACGGGCTCGCGCACTTCGCGGTCCATCTTGTTCACGAAAGTGATGATGGGCGTGTTGCGCAGGCGGCATACTTCCAGCAGCTTGATGGTCTGCGCCTCCACGCCCTTGGCGGCGTCGATCACCATCACTGCAGCATCCACCGCCGTCAGCACGCGATAGGTATCCTCGGAAAAATCTTCGTGGCCGGGCGTATCCAGCAGGTTGATCGTCTGGCCGGCAGGGCCCGGCGGATAGGCGAACTGCATCACCGAGCTGGTCACCGAGATGCCGCGCTGTTTCTCGACTTCCATCCAGTCGGAGGTGGCGTGGCGGGAGCTCTTCCTCGCCTTCACCGTGCCCGCCATCTGGATGGCGCCGCCGAACAGCAACAGTTTCTCTGTCAGCGTCGTTTTCCCCGCATCCGGGTGCGAAATGATGGCGAAAGTACGCCGCCGGGAAACATCCCTGGCCAGGGCATTCGCAGTCGTCGTTGCAGCGGGTGAATTCATTATCTTTGCAATGGCAATGCCGCCAGCCGCCGGGCGCTCGCCCGGCAAGGTTGCGTGAGGGGATTGAAGGGTGAATCAGGCGGAATTCGCTGCGAATTATAACAACTGCTTACACCTGTAATCCCACTTTAGACGGAAGATCCGCCCTTCGAGCAAGAACATGGGATTGCTGCGCAAATCGCAGCTCTGACGCGCCCTGGCCGCGAGTCTGAACCAAGTTCCGGGCCTGGTAATTCTTCGCCTGTGGTCATCCGCGCCACCCTGACGGACGTTTACCCGTCATTACGGCAATTCCTGCTCACCTCAACAACCGATCGGATCGTCCATGCTTCGTTTCATCACCTCCGCCTTCCTCGCGGCCATTATCCTACTGTCGCCCCTTTCTTACGCGGCCGACCTCGGCCCCGACGAGATCGTGCGCCAGGTCACGGCCGACGTCCTCGAATCCGTGCAGAAGGACAAGCAGTTGCAGGCCGGAGACCGCCGCAAGACGCTGGCACTGGCCGAAGAGAAGATCCTGCCGCTGATCGACTTCGACCAAGCCACGCAGTTGGCGGTCGGACGGGCCTGGCGCCAGGCCACGCCGGAACAGCGCACACGGCTAGTCACCGAGTTTCGCAGCATGCTGGTGCGCATCTACTCCAATGCGCTCGGCACCTACAAAGGACAAACCATGCGCGTGCAGCCGGTGCGCATGGCCAAGGACGCCACCGACGTCACTGTGCGCAACCAGTACATCAGCCCCGGCAAGCCGCCACTCGCAGTGGACTATTCCATGCGCAAGACGGACGGCACATGGAAGATCTACGACATCGTGGCCGAAGGCATCAGCCTGGTGCTGACCTACCGCGGCGAGTTCGAGCAGGCAGTACAGCATGGCGGCGTCGATGGGCTGATCAAGCAACTGGCGGAGAAGAATGCACCACCGCGCGAGCGCAGTTCCAGCTAGCCCCCGGTTAGCGGCGCCTCAGGGTGCCGCCTCAACCAGGTTTTTCATCTCGGCCACGGTGCGCGCGAGTTCACCCCACAGCCGGGTGTGCCCGACACGCTGCTCGTAGGCCGCCACCATGGCTGCGTAGTACCAGAGGTTACCCTCGCGCCCGGTGGTGAAACGGCCCCACAGCGTCTCGCCCCCGGTGCGATAGTCCTCCAGCATCGAGCGCGCGTTGTAGAGTTTGTCTGCCATCGACACCATCAACGCTCCGTCGGACTTGTGCGCGATCTCGGCGATGTACTTCTTCTTGCGCGCGAACCAGCGATCGTGGCTACGGTCCCGCTGCTCTTCAGGCGTGCCGTCGGAACACTCGACGACGATCCGCTCCACCGCATCGCCAAAGCGGGCGCGAATTTCGCCCTCGGTGATCTTGTGCGCCTGGTCTTCCAGCGCGTCATGCAGAAGCGCCGCAATGGCCACGTCCTCGCTGCCGCCGTGCTCGAGCACGATGGCCGCCACCCCCAGCAGGTGCGCGATATACGGCACGTCGCCTCCCTTGCGGTCCTGGTCCTCATGAAGCTCCGCCGCCCACACCAGGGCATCGCGGAAGCGTTTTCCGACTGCAGGCATCTTCAATCCTTACGCTGGATGTCTTCCGACATTACACCATGAGTGGCGCGCCCGGCCGCAGGCCTTACTTCCACAGTGCGAACATGACCCCCACCGCCACCAACATCACCACGGTCGCCAACCACCCCAGCACCTGCAGCCGGCGCTTGATGACGAAGGGGCCCATGAGGTCGGGGCGCACGGCCATCAGCATCATTACTACCATGATGGGCACGGCGATGACGCCGTTGATGACCGCGCTCCAGATCAGCGCCTTGATCGGGTCGATGCTGCTGAAATCGAGCGCCACACCGCCCAGCGTGGCCAGCGCGATGAGGGCGTAGAAACGCCGCGCCTCATACCATTTGCGATCGAGCCCCTGCCGCCACTCGAAGCTGTCAGCGACGGCATAGGCCGCCGAACCTGCCAGCACCGGCACGGCCAGCATGCCCGTCCCCACGATGCCGGCGGCAAAGAGCAGGAACGTCAGTTCGCCGGCCAACGGTCGCAGGGCCTCGGCAGCCTGTGCCGAGGTTTCGATGTTGGTAACCCCCGCGGCGTGCAGGGTCACCGCCGTGCTCAGGATGATGAAGAAGGCGATGAGGTTGGAGAAACCCATGCCGATGTAAGTGTCGATCTTGATGCGACGCAGGTGCTCCCTGGCTTCGGTCAGGTTCGAACTCACCAGCGGCATTGCTCCCGGGACCGCGCGCAACTCCTCGACTTCCTGCGATGCCTGCCAGAAAAAGAGGTACGGGCTAATGGTCGTGCCGAACACGGCCACGATCATCATGGCGAAATCCGCGTCCAAAATCACCTTCGGGAAGATCGTGCCTGCTGCCGCCGCCTTCCAGGGCACATGCACCATGAACACCACCGCCACATAGGCAAGCAAAGACAGTGTCAGCCATTTCAGCACGCGCACATAGCGCTGATAGGGGATGAATACCTGGAGCAACAGCGAGATCAGCCCGAACCCAATAACGTACCAATGCACGCGCCCGCCCACGAGCAGGCGAAGCGCATCACCCATGGCTGCAATGTCGGCGGCGATATTGATCGTATTGGCCACCACCAGCAGGAACACGATGGGGTAGAACACCCAGCGCGGGAACACGCGACGCATGTTGGCGGCCAGCCCCTGCCCGGTCACGCGGCCGATGCGTGCGCTCACCATCTGGATGCCCACCATCAGCGGCCAGGTGAACACCATGGTCCACAACAAGCCGAAACCGAACTGCGCCCCGGCCTGCGAATAGGTCGCTATGCCGCTCGGGTCATCGTCCGCGGCGCCCGTGATGAGCCCCGGCCCGAGCTGCTCGAGCATAGGGCGTCCGTTGGATTTTTCCTTGACGGGTTTCACGAGTCGGGACCGGTTTTGGCGAGGGAGAAATGGCGGCGTGGGGGTCGGCTGAGATGGCGCGAAGGGTACACCAATAAAGCGCTACGCAAGCTTGCCGTCGGCTGACCACGCCGGGAATAATGCAAGCAAGTGTTGCTGCAAAACTCGACACCGCGGGCCGACGACGACACCACCGATGTTGCCGGCACGGCACAGGCAGTGATATGGTCGCCCCTCCAATGGAGGGCGCCGCATGAGCACAGTAGGCATTGAACGATTCCGCGGTTACGCGTTGCCAGGCGGAACATTCACCGTCGAGCCCGACAAGCACGCGCTCTTCCTCGAGGCAGTCGATGCCGAACCTTCACCGCTCGGACACGCGCACCCGATGTTCTCCTTCATCGCCGCGCATAACGGCATGGGGCTCACCTTCCCGAAATTCATGGAATTGCTGGAAGCCCCGCTCGATGCGGGAGCGCTGTTCGGCCAGGAAGACCTGACCATCATGCGCCCCTTGCGCATCGGCGAGACAGTCGCGGTGCGCGGCAGCATCGTCGAGGCCCGTTCGACCAAGGGCGCCAAGGCCGGCAGCTTCGACCTCGTCACCTGCGGACTCGAGCTCATCGACGACTCGGGCGCAGTCATCTGCACGTCGCGCGAAACCTACGTCATTCCGCGGAGGGCCGCATGAGTGGCCCGGCTCAACACCGCGTCAAAGCAGGTGACGCGCTTCCAGAAAAAGCGGGGCCCGACATCAACAAGGCCCGCATCAAGATGGTGATGGATGTCATGGGCGACGTGAACCCCGTCCACATCGACGAGGAACTGGTCAAGCGCATGGGCTTGCGCGGCCTGGTGAACCAGGGGCCGTGCAACCTCGCCTACATTACAAACATGCTGGTAGCCTGGACCGGCAACGCGGATTGCGTCAAGCGCCTGCAGGTGCGCTTCCACAATCTCGTCGTGCCCGGCGACAGGACCATCGCCGGCGGCACGGTCAAGGCCGTCAACGGCGACACCGCCGAATGCGATGTCTGGCTTCGCCTCGCCGACGGCACCACCATGCTGGCCGGCTCGGCCGATGTTGAGATCAATCACAACGGAAGCTGACAAATGCTCGCACACGACCTCGTCCTGCCCAACCTCATCGCCAAGCGCGCGGCGGAATTTCCCGATCGTGTGTTCATGCAGCAGGTGACCGGCGGCGAGATGACGTACCGCGAGCTCCACGAGCGGGCGCTGCGCTGGGCTGGCGGCCTCGCGCAACTGGGCGTCAAGCGCGGCGACACGGTGCTGGTGATGCTCCCCAACTCGTTCGATGCGGTGGCGGCGTGGCTCGCCATCAGCTGGGCAGGCGCCATGGAAGTGCCGGTCAACACTGGTTATCGCGGCAAGATACTCGAATACATCCTCAACAATTCCACCGCGAAGGTGATGATCACCTGCACGCAGTTTCTCGAGCGCGTGGACTTCGTCGCCGCGGGCCTGGAATCGCTGGAACAGGTGCTGGTCACGGACAGCGACCATCCACCGACGGGCGCACTCAAGTCCGTTGCCTCGGTCGCGGCGAAGCTGGAGAACGCCTCCCCCATCGTGCCCGAGCCGCTCGCTCACTACGACATCGCCACCATCGTCTACACCTCCGGCACCACCGGCCCCTCCAAGGGCGTGATGATGCCCTGGGCGCAATGCCACGCCATGTCAACGGGCTGCATCCCGCTCGACGGCATGGGCGAAGATGATGCCTGGTACTCGCCCTTCCCGCTGTTTCACATGAGTGGCAAGCTCGCCCTCTATGCTTCAGCCCTGTTCAACGGGCGCTTCGTCATCCGCGAAGCCTTCAGCACGCGCGACTTCTGGCCCGAGGTGAGGAAATTCCGGTGCACGGCCTCGCTGCTCATCGGCACGACCATGTCCTTCGTTGCCTCGCAGCCACCCTCGCCGGAGGATCGCAACCATCCGCTCAAGCGCGTGCTGATGGCACCGATGCCCGCCGACCCCGAGGGCTTCATGCAGCGCTTCGGCGTGAAGATCTGCCAGGTGTTCAACATGACCGAGATCAGCTGCCCGATCTGGACGCAATGGGAGCTCAAGGGCAAGAGCTGCGGGCGCCTGCGCGAGGGCTACGAAGTGCGCATCGTCGATGCCAATGACGAGGAAGTCCCCGCCGGCACGCCCGGCGAGATCATCGTGCGCGCCTCGCAGCCCTGGCTGTTGAACGCCGGTTATTACCGCATGCCGGAGAAGACCGTCGAGGCCTGGCGCAACGGCTGGTTCCATACCGGCGACGCCGGTTATGTGGATGCGGAGGGCTGGTTCTACTTCGTCGACCGCAAGAAGGACGCGATCCGGCGCCGCGGCGAGAACATCTCCTCGATGGAACTCGAGGCGCTGGTGTGCGACTGCCCCGGCGTGCAGGAAGCCGCGGCCATCGGCGTGCCTTCCGAGCTCGGCGAGGAGGAGGTGAAGGTAGTGGTGACGGTGCGCCCCGGATCGAATTTCGCGCCGCGCATGCTCATCGAAAACCTCATCCCGCGCGTGCCGCGCTTCATGATTCCGCGCTACGTTGAAGTAATGGACGCGCTGCCCAAGACGCCCACCGAGAAGGTGAAGAAACAGCTGTTGCGCGATTCGGGCATCAACGAAAATACCTGGGACCGCGAGAAGGCGGGGATCGTCATCCCTCGCTAGTAGGAAGGACCGCGCTATGGCGGGACCGTGCCGCCTGCTCCGCAGGCCCGGCGGCACGGTTAGAAGTGGAAAGCTGGCGTCAGCGCAACGGCGCCGCCTCGTCGAGAAACCCGGTCAGCGCCTGCGTGAACTGGTCGTTCTCCTCGCCCACCACCATGTGGTGGGCGCCGGACACGTTCACGTAGCGCACCCGCGGCGCGGCTTTTTGGAATTCGTGGATATGCTCCTCCAGCATCACATCCGACGACTCGCCGCGCACCATCAGCACCGGTAGCAGCGTGTCGCGCGCGGCAGCCCGCATGTCGGCATCGATCGCATCGCGGTCGCTATTGATGTTGAACGGCCCTTCCATGAAACGCGGGTCCCAGTGCCAGCGCCAGCGGCCGTCGGGCCCCTGGCGCAAGTTCTTCTGCAGTCCCCGCGGGTTCTTCGGGCGCGGCCGCCCGAGGTAAGCCGCGACCGTGTCGGCGGCTTCTTCCACCGTCGCAAAACCCTCGCGCGCGTGCGCGAGCATGAACTCGGTCACCTTGCGCGCGCCTTCGGTCTCATTGGTGAGCGCCATGTCGATGATGAAGAATCCTGCCAGCAGGTACTGCCCGGTGGTCTTGCGGTGCGCGCCCTCGGCAAGCAAGGATGTGATCCCCGAATAAGAAGCCGTCACCACCACGGGCCGCGCGCCATGCTGGCGCGCGAGTTCCAACGCGAGGCTGCGGATGTCAGCCGCGAAATCTATATTGCGGTACTTGCCGCTCGACACCCACTCCGAATCACCGTGCCCGCGCAAATCGACCGTTACAGCGATCCGGCCCGAGCGCGCAACGGTGAGCGCCGCGCCGCGCCACGAATGTCGCGTCTGCCCGCCGCCGTGCAGCAGCAGCACGGGCGAGCCGGTATCGCCGTAGACGTCGGCAACGATGCGATTGCCTTCGGCACCCTTGAAGTGCGCCGTGACCGGCGCGGCGGCCTGCCCGCCCGTCACGTTCTGCAGGTTCTTCATATTCGCTCCCGCCAAGTCGTCCTCAAAATGAGCGCGCGCCGCCAGCGCCCCAAAACCGCTCAGTCATCGGCGCGAATCGGCACTCGCTTGAAGAGTTCACCCCATTTCTCGCCCTCTTCCTTGAGAAACGCGCCGAATTCGGCAGGCGTGCTGTAGAGCTGGATTGCACCGAGCTTGGCCACGCGCTCGCCCATGGCGGGCGTCTTGTTGATGCGGTTCACCTCGGCGTTGAGGCGGGTGATGGCGGCCTCTGGCGTACCCGCGCGCACCATAAAGCCGAACCACACGTCTGCCGCATAACCCGGCACAGTTTCCGCCACGGCAGGCACATCGGGCAGCGTCTGGCTACGCATCCTGGTGCTGATGGCCAGCGGGCGCAGCTTGCCGGCCTGGATCAGCGACAGCGACTGAACCGTGCTCACCCAGTTGGCCTGCACCTCGTTCGAGAGCGTAGCAGTCATCGAGGGCGCGCCACCCTTGTAGGGAATGTGCTTGATGTTGAGGCCGACCTTCAAGCTCAGCAGTTCCTGGAATAGATGGATCGGCGAGCCGTTGCCCGGGCTGCCGTAATTGAACTTGCCAGGGTTCGCCTTCACCAGGTCGATGAATTCCCTGGTGTTCTTCGCCGGCACATCCGGATGCACCACCAGCACCAGCGGCGTGGTGGCGAACAGCACCACCGGCGCAAGGTCCTTCCACAGGTCGTAGGGCAGGTCCTTCTTGAGCAGCGTATTGGTGACTGTGGAGGAAATCGCCAGCGCAATGCTGTGGCCGTCAGGCGCCGACTTCGCCACCGAATCCATGGCGATCACGCCGTTGGCGCCGGCACGGTTTTCCACGATCACAGGCTGGCCGAGTGATTTCTCCAGCTCGACGGCAAAGGCGCGCGCGATGATGTCCGCGCCGCCACCGGGAACGAACCCGACGGTAACGCGCAAGGGTTTCGCAGGCCAGGCCTGCGCGCGGGCCAGGCCCGAAAACACCGTCACAGCGACGCTCATCGCCATCGCCGCACCGAGCAGAACGCGATGCATGGGGCTTACAGATTTCATGATGACTCCCGGTTGGGCCTATTGACGCGTTCAGGTGCGAGAACCGGCATCACGCTGGCCAGATCATCTCGGCGTCGCTTGCAGACGAGGGGGTACGGCGCCCCCCCTACAGAGGTTGCAAAAACGAATTTTGCAACCAGTCCCTAATCGTCTGCCTTGATCGTAACCTTCTTGAACAGCTCGCCCCACTTCTCGGCGTCGTCTTTCAGGAATTTGTCGAATTCCGCTGGCGTATTGGTGAGGCTGAGCGCACCCAGCTTGGCGACGCGCTCGGCCATCGCTGGCGTCCTGGTGATCCGATTGACTTCCGCGTTCAGCCGATTGATGTTGGCCTGCGGCGTGCCCGCGCGCACCACGAACGCGAACCATACATCGGCCGAATACCCGGGCACCGTCTCCGCCACCGCCGGCACATCAGGGAGCGTCGGGCTGCGCTGCGCCGTGCTCACCGCGAGCGGGCGCAGCCTGCCTGCCTGGATGAGTGGCAACGACTGCACCGTGCTCACCCAGTTCGCCTGAACTTCATTCGACAGTGTCGCCGTCATGGAAGGCGCACCGCCCTTATAGGGAATGTGCTTGATATCGAGCCCGACCTTGAGGCTCAGCAGTTCCTGGAACAAGTGGATCGGAGAACCGTTTCCCGGGCTGCCGTAATTGAGCTTGCCCGGATTGGCCTTGATGAGATCGATGAATTCCTTGGTGGTCCTGGCCGGCACGTCCGGATGCACCACCAGCACCAGCGGCGTGGCGGCAAACATCACCACCGGCGCGATGTCCTTCGACAAGTCGTAGGGCATGTCCTTTTTCAGGAGCGTGTTGGTAACCGTGGAATTGATCGCCACCGCCACGTTGAGCCCGTCCGGGGCGGACTTCGCCACCGAGTCCATGGCGATGATGCCGTTGGCGCCCGCGCGATTCTCCACCACCATGGGCTGACCGAATACCTTTTCGAGTTCCGCCGCATAGGCGCGCGTCAGGATGTCACTGCCGCCGCCCGGCGCAAAGCCCACGACGAAACGCATGGGCCGATTCGGCCAGGCCTGCGCCTGCGCAAGGCCGCTGAATACGAACGCGATGACTACACCGCAGGCCAATGCCTTGAGCCTTACCGCAAGCACTTTCATGTGAACCCTCTCCTCTTTGTGTCTATCGAAACGCTGCCTGCGACTGCCGTCGGGCGCCTCACGGCGTCCGACGGCCTGCTGCGCTAGTGCCCCTGGAGGCTGGCCAGTTCGGCCAGCACATCAGCCACCTGTGGCAGTGTCCCCGCCGGGTATTCGTGGAATGTGCGCACCACGCCCTTTGGATCGATCATTGTAATCGAGCGATTCGGGTATCCGCCGGCATTGAAAATGCCCAACCCCGTGGAAGCCTTTCCATGCGGATAGAAATCCGACAGGAGCGGATGGTTGATACCACCCAGGGCCTGTGCCCACACTTTCAGCGCCGGTACCGGATCACACGATAGGCCAAGCAGCTGGGCACCCTTTTCATCAAATTGCTTCAACGCACGGTTGAAGGACGATGTCTGGTTGCTTCAGCCGCCGGTAAAGGCCAACGGGTAGGCCGAGATGATCACCCACTTCGAACCACGATACTGGCTGAGCGAAACTTCGCTGCCGTCGTGGGCCTTCAGCTTGAACTCCTCTGCTGCCTTGCCGACTTCCGCCATGTTGTACTCCTGTTATGAAAAGGTGTTGCCCACTCAGGATACCCAATCCGCAGGCCGCCTGCACCTGGATGCGAGCGGGGTCGCAAACTGGAAAAAGCCTATCATCCGACACGCATCAGGCATCGCAGGCTCGGTGGACAGGGCTTGCCACATGCGGCGCCTGGCACAATTCACCAGCCATTCGTGCCAATATCTGTCGGGAGAAAACGGTGCGCGGTATCGGGAAGTTCGTTGCTGCAATGGGGCTGTGCTTCGGCCTTGGCTTGGTCACCTGCGCCTTCGCGCAGGACTTTCCATCCAAACCGATCCGCTTCATCGTGCCCACGGCGCCTGGTGCGGGCGGGCCGGACCTCACGGCACGACTCGTCGCTCCCGCCATGTCGAAGATGCTCGGCCAGCCGATCGTGGTCGAGAACAGGACCGGCGCGAGCGGCACCATTGCTTACGAACACGTCGCCAGGCAATCCGTACCCGACGGCCATGCCGTGCTCATGGGCAACCCGCCGCTGTCCACCATCCATCTCTTCGTAAAGGACCTGCGCTTCAGCCCGCAGAAGGATCTCGTTCCCGCCGCGCTGCTCATGGAAGGCGCACTGCTCGTCGGCTCATCGGCTGCCGCACCGTGGAAGGACTTCCACGAGATGGTGCGCTACGCCAAGGCCAACCCGGGCAAGGTGAACTTCGGCACCTCGGGCGTGCAAACGGCCGCCGCGCTCATAGTCGAGGCGATGAAAGAAAAACACGGCATCGACGTGGTGAGCGTACCGTTCAAGGGCGGCCTGAACGAATATCGCCCCGCACTCATGACCAACACCGTCCAGCTCGCCATGTACACCGAGTCGGCCGCCTATGCCGACGCCGGTAAGGTGCGCATCATCGCCACCACCGGAGACAAGCGTCTCGCCGCTTTCCCCGATACGCCCACGCACGCCGAGCTCGGCCAGCCGGAAATACCCGGCTCCTGGTACGCGCTCTTCGTGCCGGCCGGCACCCCCAGGGCCGTCATCGATAAGCTCAGCGCCGCCGCGGGCTACGCGCTGCAACAACCCGAGGTGAAGGAACAGATGGCCAAGTCCGGGCTCTATCCGCTGCCCTCCTCGCCGGCCGCTGCCGAAAAACGCTACGCCGATGACATCCGCGTGTTCACCGAACTTGCGGCAAAGGCCGGCATCAAGCCGCAGTAGGGACCGGTTGCAAAATTCATTTTGCAACCGTCCAGTGCAGGGGAGCATGAGAGGATGTATCCCCTCATTTTGAAACAGACTCCAAGATCAGCCTCATCGCAAACGAGGGAGAACCACCCGTGGACTACAAGGATTTCACCGGCATTTCCGTTGTCGTTGATCAGGCCGTTGCGACGATTACCTTGCTGTGCCGCAGCGAGGACGGCCAGCGGCAACTCCTCCAGCACGAGGACCTCAGCCGCATCTGGCGAAGGCTCGATGCCGATCCCGACGTGAAGTCGGTGCTCATCACCGGCACGGGCGACAAGGAGTTCTACCTGAGCGGCAAGCCGCCGGGAAGCGCCGAAGCAAGCTGGAAAGGCACCCTCTGGCTCGAGCGCGAGGTGCAGTCCCTCGTCTATGAAATGATCAACTTCAACAAACCCGTGGTATCCGCCATCAACGGCACGGCCAGCGGGGCCGGCATGGCGGTCGCCATCATGGCCGACATTTCCGTCATCGCCGAAGACGCCATCCTGTTTGACCCGCACATCATGCTCGGCATCTCCGCGGGCGACGGCCCCGGCGCGCTGTGGCCGCTCTTCACCGGCATGGCCAAAGCCAAGCTCTACCTCATGACCTCGGATGCGCTCGATGGCCGCGAAGCCGACCGAATCGGCCTAGTGAGCCGCGCCGTGCCGCGCGCCGAGCTGATGAAAGTGGCCCAGGATTACGCGCACCGCTTTGCCAGGTCGCCTGAAGTCGCCATGCGTTTCACCAAGCGCGGCCTCAACCAATGGTACAAGGCGGCCGGACTGGTATCGCAGGATTATTCGTTCGCCCTCGAAGCGCTGTCGTTCTTCAGCGGCGAGAAGAAGGGCGCACCACACACGGATTGGCCGCCGCGCAAGGTTCCCTGATCCATTCAAAGACTGCGTTGCGCTGACGGGCGCGCAGGACATCACTCGGAGGCACACCATGCTCGACTGCATCATCAAGGGCGGCACCGTGATCGACGGTACCGGCGCGGGCCGCGTTCTCGCCGACGTCGGCATCAGCAATGGCCGCATCACCGCCGTCGGCAGCATTGCAGACAGCGCCAGGCGCACCATCGACGCCACGGGACTGGTGGTCTCCCCCGGTTTCATCGACGTGCATACGCACTACGACGCGCAGGTGAAGTGGGATCCGGCGCTCACGCCCTCCTCCATCCACGGCGTGACCACCGTCATCGGCGGCAATTGCGGCTTCACGCTGGCGCCGGTAAGCGATGACAGCATCGATTACGTCACGCGCATGCTCGCCTGCGTGGAAGGCATGCCGGTCGAGGCGCTGCAGGCAGCGCTCAAGTTCGACTGGCGCACCTACGCCGAGTGGCTGTCCACGCTCGAGGGAAAGCTCGGCCTCAATGCCGGCTTCATGGCCGGTCACTCGACGATTCGCCGCCTTGTCATGGGTAATGACTGGAAGCGCGCGGCCACCGACACCGAGGTCGCAGCGATGGCCGCCCAGGTGGAAGAGGCGGTCAGGGCCGGCGCGCTCGGGTTCTCTTCCTCGTGGGGCGGGGCGCACGGCGACCACGAAGGCAACCCGGTGCCGTCTCGCTTTGCCGAACAACGCGAACTCGTGCAGCTGGCCGGCGTACTGAAGAAATTTCCCGGCACGCGGCTCGAATTCATCCCGCCGACGACCTCCACCACGTTCACCGAGGAGACCATCACGCTGATGGCGAACATGTCGGCCGCAGCGGGCACGTCACTCAACTGGAACGTGCTCGCCGTGGGGCAAGGCGGCACCGAAGCCCACACGTGGGCGCGCATCGGCGCGCACGACGAGGCCGCAAAACTCGGCGGGCAGGTTTTTGCCCTGGCGCTGCCAATCCCGCTGCAGGTGCGCATCAACCTGCGCACCACGCTGGTGTTCAATGCGATCGACCTTTTCCGCGATGCGCTGAGCATGCCGCGCGAAGCCAAGTACCGCGCGCTGGCCGACCCGGCCGTGCGCAGGCAGATCGCCGAAACCATCGTGCGCGAAGGCCACGCCACGCGCATCACCATGGACTTCGCCAACCTCACCATCGACGGTGTCGGCTGCGCGCAGCTAGAGTCGCTGGTCGGCCGCGCCGTGGGCGACATCGCGAAGGAGCGCGGCTGCGCGCCCATCGACGCCTTCCTCGATATCGCGCTCGAAGACGACCTCGATACCTGGTTCCTCACCCCCGCAGGCGGCAGCGACGAGGCATCCTGGAAACTGCGAGCCCGCGTCTGGGACGACCCGCGCACGCTGGTGGGCGCATCCGATGCCGGCGCGCACCTTGACTCGACCACGAGCTTCGCCTTCTTCACCGATTTCGTCGGCCCCAGCGTCCGCGAGCGCAAGCTGATCAGCCTGGAAGAGGCTGTGCGCAAGGTCACCGACATGCCCGCGCGATTCTACGGCCTGAAGAACCGCGGCCGCCTCTCCCCGGGCTTCTGCGCCGACATCGTCATCTTCGACCCCGCCACCGTGCGCACCGGCAGTACCGCCATCCGCAGTGACCTCCCCGGGGGCCAGTCGCGCATCTACGCAGAAGCCATCGGCGTGAAGCGCGTCATCGTCGGCGGCAGCGACGTTGTCGTCGACGGCAAGCTCACCGGCGCACTGCCCGGCACCCTGCTGCGTTCCGGGCGCGACACGGGTTGATCCGCTCCTCCGCCGCAGCCAAGGGAGCCTCCGGCGGCTACACGCTGCTCGCCGGGACGCCTACAGAAATCGCACCGGCTCGGAACCGTCCCAGCACTCGGCGGCCTTTGCGATGAGTTCATATTTTGCCGTGCGGGCCGGCGTGATTTCCGTCGCTTCGAGGGTGAATTCGGGCATGGCGGAGTGCTGGAAATAGGCGAATCCGCCCTGCACCGCGCTACCGTGCAGGATGGCCTCGTAGCCACGCGCCTTCGCCAGCCGGAGCGCCGCCTGGAAATCGGGCACCCACCACGCCAGGTGCTGCACCAGCGTTCGTGCGCCCTGGTGCGCCAGCCATTCCGAGTAGATGGATTGCTGCAGGGGATCCGGCTCGATGATCTCGATCTGCATGCCGCCGCTGTTGGCATGCGCCGTGGACAGCTTCACATCCATGATCGTGCCGCGATAGTTCACCTGCCGCAGGTACCGGTCCGCCGCGACAAACCAGGGGCCGATGCGCGCATTGTCGATGAAGAACCGGATGGCCTTCATCAGGTCCGTGGTGACGTAGCCGACCTGACGCGCATCGCCGAAACACTGTTTCCATTCGGCAATATCCGACCCGTCGACTGCCGGGGGCATTGTGCGTTGCTTGAAGTCCATGACCTGCCCATCCATTCACGTTGTCACCGCGTTGTCGCGTGTGCTTGGTGCGCATCGCTTTCCCGCGCACAAACCAATGCTTCCTGCGCATCGCCCTTCTGCGCACAAACCAATATCACGCGCCGGATGTAGTATGCAACACGGATTTTCCAGGCCTGCAAGCGGCCATGTTGCG
>CANJRC010000009.1 GCA_947476535.1 Betaproteobacteria bacterium | reverse complement strand
TCGGACGGGCTGCCGGTGGTGCCGCCGACGGTGGAGCGGGTGCAGGCGTTCCTGGCATGGACGGACCGGGATCCCGGGGAAGTGATCGGGGTGCTGCCACCGGAGTTTCGCGAGGCGACGGTGTGGTCAGTGGCGGTGAATGGCGTGATGTCGGGCTGCCGGCCCGAGTACATGCCGATCCTGCTTGGCATCGTGGATGCGATTGCGGATCCGGCGTTTCATCTAGAGGATGCCGGGTCGACACCTGGCTGGGAGCCACTGGTGGTGGTGAGCGGCGACCTGGTGGATGCGTTGGAGTTCAACACCGAGGTGGGCAACATGAAAGTCGGGCGGCGTGCCAACGCCTCGATCGGCCGCTTCCTGCGCATGTATATGCGCAATGTGGCGGGCTTTCGCCCGGGCAGCACCGACAAGGGCAGCATCGGCTTCACCTTCAACGTGGCCATGGGCGAGAACGAAGGCGCGATCAAGGACCTGGGCTGGGACCCGGTGCGTGTCGATCTGGGGTTCAAGAAGGAGGACAATGTGGTGATGGTGCAAAGTGCCGTTGCCATCAGCGCGCCCGTGTACAGCGGCGGCACCAATCCGGAGACGCTGGCGCGCCCGCTGGTGCGCTACATGACGGGCGCGGCAGGGCCGTGGAATTTCACGGCCATGTGGTGGGGCGAATGGTATCCGCTGGTCCAGATGAGCCCGGCAGTTGCACGCGGATTCGCGGACCTGGGGTGGGGGAAAAAGGAGATCCGGCGACACCTGTTCGAGAATTGCAAGATGAGCGCCTGGTGGATGGAGCATTATCCGCTGGCAGTGGCGGGGAAGGAGGTGCCCCTTGCGGACGTCGTCGCCCGCGGCGCGGCGCCCGCACTGTATGCGGAGTCGGACGATCCTCAGCGCATGGTGCCCATGCTGCTCAAGGAGGAGTGGACGAGCATCGTGGTGGCCGGCGATCCGGGGCGCAACCAGTCGCGCATCTACATCAATAACCAGCGCCAGGGCGCGCCGGTAGCGCGGCGCATTGGTTTGCCCGCTGACTGGCGTGAGAGAATCAAAAAGACAAAACATTAAGAGGCCATTTCAGCATGACCGAAATGGCCCCCTGATGTAGGGGAGCTTGGGGGGAGTATCCCCTCAATTGTGTTGGCACTCTAAGGGGAGGTAATGATGAAAAGATTCTTGAACATATTTGGAGTGCGTGGCAACGGGAGCGCGGCAATGGTGCCTGTTGCTGCATTGATGCTGGCGGCTGCTCCCGTCGCACATGGGCAGGACGCCAAGGCGGCTGCAGCCAAGGCCTCGAAGGCCGTTGCCGCGCCGACCGCATCAGCAGCGGACAAGCGTGCGGCCCAGGCAGAGCTCGAGGCGCTCATCAAGGCGGCGAAGGCCGAGGGCGAAGTGGTTTTCTATGCTGCGCCGACGGAAAACGTCAACAAGCGAGTCGGTGAAGCCTTTCTCAAGAAATACGGGGTGCGCTACTCGTTCATTCGCGCTGGCAGCACGCAACTGGAGCAGCGCTATTCGACCGAGGCGGAGGCCGGAAATATTGCGGCCGACATGATGGTCAATGCCGGCGGCGCGTCGGCGTACGTCGAAATGGCCAACAAGAAGGGATGGACAGAGTCCGTATCCCAGGCCGGTCTGCCGGTGATCAAGAGCGGAGAATTTCCGGCCCGCTTCGTCACTGGACCTACGGCGATCGTCAGCATTTCCCCTTGGCTCATCGCTTATCACACGGGCAGCGTCACGGGTTCAGACGTGCCCAGGGACTGGCCTGATCTGCTCGATGCCAAATGGAAGGGCAGGATCCTGCTCTCCAATCCAAGTGTGTCGGACGCCTATGTCGACTTCTGGGGGCTCCTCTACGACAAGTACGGCGATTCATTTTTCACGCTGCTGAAGCCGAACCTTCGCCCCGTGGGGACCGGAGTCCAGGCATCGCAGGGGCTGGGTGCGGGCGAGGGCAGCTTTCTCGTTCCGGCCGTGGTGGCGCAGGTGATGGAGCCGAAATCGAAGGGTGCCCCTTTGGACATGGTGATGCTGCCGTTCACCACCGGTGTCGAGCAGCACATCGTGCTGACGTTGCGCAGCAAGGCCAAGCACCCGAATGCGGCGCGCCTGTTTGCCAACTTCACCATGTCGCAGGAAGGCAACAAGATCTTCAACGACGATCCCGGTGGATTCACCATTTACGAGCCCTCAAAGCTGCCCAAGGAATACCAGTCGCCCAAGCCGGGTGCGGCAGCGAGACGCGAGGCGATCACCAAGTTGCTGGGGTTCTAGCCGCCCCCCCCCGGTTCTGGCCGCGCACACGCTGTGCCTGAGCCGGGAATTCAACTGAAAGAAAAATGTGGATGCCCGGGAGATGGGCATCCACAACCATTCTTGATACAAGTATTTATATATTGCGTGCAGCCAGATCCGGGGTGGTGTCTGACGGTCTGACGCGATTCCGGATCTCCCAGGAAGGCTCTGCCCCTCGCGCCATGCTCGGGATTGCTCCGGTTGGTGCCGCTTTCCCGCCTCAAGTTTTTCACGGGACTGCCGTAGTCCTCGAAATGGAACACTTGCGAGACCCGTGTCAGTCGCTTGACGTTGCTGCCGAACGAATTGCCTGCAACCTAGAGTGCTGGGTTGAGCGGCTGAGCGGCGCCGACCTGCCAATCCTGCGCGCCACGGCGCGACAGTTTGCACGCATGGCGGCAGAGGGCGATGAGGAACTCAGTCCGCGTGATATCGCGCAGGTTGTCCTCCGGGATCCGATGATGACGGCGAAACTGTACGTTCACCTCCAACGGGTCACGGGAGCCCGCAAGCTCGCAGACATCACCACGGTGGACCGCAATATCGTCATGCTCGGCGTCCCGCCATTCCTGCGCGCATTCGCGCAGGCCCCCCTGATCGAGGATGTGCTGCGAGGCAACACCCCAGCGCTTTTCGGGCTCATCCGGGTCATTCAGCGCGCGCGACGGGCGGCCGAGATCGCCGGTCAGTTTGCGGCCTGGCGGAACGACCGGAATTTTGAGGAAATCATGATTTCGGCAATGCTGCATGACCTGGCTGAAATGTCGATCTGGTGGTACGCGCCCGCGCTCGCGCTGGAGGTTGAGGGGCGCCTGGCAGCCAACCCGCAACTACGCAGCGTGAACGCGCAAGAGACTGTGTTTGGCATTCGCCTGAACGGATTGCAGATTGAGTTGATACGAAGCTGGGGGTTGCCGGGGTTGCTGGTGAGAATGATGGATGACGAGCACGCCGAAAGCCCGGGCGTGCGTAATGTCTTGCTGGCGGTCAACATCGCCCGCCACTCCATGCACGGATGGGATAACGCAGCCCTGCCTGACGACTACAAGGAGGCAGCTGAACTGCTGTCCACGACGCCGGAGCGCATCCGGGAACTGGTGCAACCGTCGCACGCAACGGACGGCTGATCCGGGGTCGCGCGAACGAACGGGGGGCTGGTCCGGCGTGAGCCCCGCCGGCAATGCCTGGGCGCCGCTATGGTCATTGCCAGAGCCGCAGTCCCTGGTGAATGGCCGCCTCCAATGGCGCTCCGAGGTGCGGCAGGAATAGAACCAGGACAACCAGTCCGGTCAGCACCGTGAGCGGGAATCCGATACTGAACAGGTTCAGTTGAGGTGCCGCGCGCGCCATCACGCCCAGGGCGAGGTTGCAAAGCAGCATGGTCACGAGGAGCGGGATCGCAATCTGCAGGCCAAGGGAAAACAACTGGCTACCCAGTGAGGCGAAGTGTTCCCAGCGCAGCAACCCCGAACTTCCTGACCCGATGGGAACAATTGCAAAGCTTTCCACCAGTGCATTCAGCACCAGCAGGTGACCATTGATGCCCAGGAATAACAATGTTGCCAGCATGCTGAGAAAACTGCCGATGAGCGGAGTCTGAACGCTGTTCTGCGGGTCAATGAAGGTCGCAAAGCCGATGCCCATCTGCAGCCCGATCATGTCGCCGGCCAGTTCCAGCGCGGCGAAGACGATTTGCAGGCAAAAGCCGATGGTGAACCCCACCAGCATTTGCTCTGCAACCAGCATCCACGTGGCCGCGCTACCCAATGCGATTGCGGGCGGTGACGGCAGAAGCGGGGCAATGACCAGGGTGATCGCAAGGGCGACGGCAATCTTCGTCGTATTCGGGATGACGGTATGGGAGAAGAGCGGTGCCATCAGGAATAGCGCGAGCAGGCGGAAGAACGGCCAGATGAACTGCGCCACCCAAGCTTCCAGTTGCAACGAGGTGACTTGCAGCACGTGCGGATCAGACCAGGATGGTGCCGATGTTGTGCAGCATGCGAGTCATGTAATCGGCGAAAAAAGACAGCATCCACGGGCCGGCGATGACCAGGGCCGCAAAGATGGCGAGCAACTTCGGGATGAACGACAGCGTCATTTCGTTGATCTGCGTGGCCGCCTGAATGATGCTGATTGTCAGGCCCACGGCGAGCGCGGTCAGCAGGAGCGGCGCGGAAACCAGAACGGCTACGTAGATCGCCTCCTGGCCGATGGTCATCACGTCCTGGGGATTCATGATCCGAAACTCGCGGCGAGCGAGCCAATGAGCAGGTTCCAGCCGTCCACGAGAACAAACAGCATCAACTTGAAGGGCAGCGATATCAGCACCGGAGACAGCATCATCATCCCCATGGACATGAGGACGCTGGCCACGACCAGGTCGATGATCAGGAACGGAATGAAGATCATGAATCCGATCTGGAATGCGGTCTTCAACTCGCTGGTGACGAATGCCGGCACCACGACGCGAAACGGAATGGCATCGGTAGTGGTTGCCGCCGGCTCGCCGGCCAACTTCATGAACAGCGCAAGGTCTGGTTCTCGTGTTTGCTTGAGCATGAACGCCTTCAGCGGTGGTATGGCACGCTCTCCAGCCTGCATGAAGTCTATTTTTTGCTCGACCAGCGGCTGGTAGGCATCCTTGTAAATGCGGTCCAGCACCGGGGTCATCACGAACAAGGTCAGGAACAGCGCGAGGCCAATGAGGACCTGGTTGGGTGGCGTTGATTGTGTTCCCAGGGCGTGGCGCAGGAGCGCCAATACGATGATGATGCGGGTGAAGCTGGTCATCAGCAGAACGACCGCGGGCACAAAAGACAACGCGGTCAGGACCAGCAGCGTCTGCACCGGTATCGAGTACACCTGGGAGCCACCCCGGGCCGGCGTCGAGGTCAGCGACAATGCGCTTTGCGCGATGGTGCTGCCGGACACGCCCAGGAGCAACAAACCCAGGCACAGCGAACCCAGGAGCGTTGGCAGCGTCGTGGACCGAAAATTAGTTTTTTGTTTCACGGCCGAGTGCCCGGGAAAGGATGCGCGAAAAATCGAAACCGGGATGTTCCGGCGAGGCGGCCATGCTGCCTTCCTGCCTCGCCATCGTGTGCAGGGAGTTGATCGACTGTCCGGTCACGCCCAGCACCAGCCAGGACTCGCCGACCTCGACCACCACCAATCGCTCGCGCGGTCCCAGCGAATGCGTTCCAACAACCTTGAGCAGTTGCGACGCGCCGGTGGCCGGGCGCGCGACCCGCTTCAGCATCCAGGCGACGGCGACGATGGCGCCCACTACCAGCGCCAGCGCCAGGAACGACTGCAGCATCCCGGAATAGACTCCCGGGAGTGGCGCGTCGCCGGCGAATGCGCATGGAGCGAACGCCGTTCCGCAGAGCGCCAGTTGCAGGCGCATCAGCGGTTCAGCCTGCGGATGCGTTCAGAGGGCGTGACGATGTCGGTGAGCCGGATCCCGAACTTGTCGTTCACGACGACGACTTCACCCTGGGCGATCAGGCAACCGTTGACAAGGACATCCATGGGCTCGCCGGCCAGTCCGTCGAGTTCGACCACGGAGCCCTGCGCCAACTGAAGAATCTGCTTGATCGGAATGCGCGTGCGCCCGAGTTCCACGGTGAGTTGCACCGGGATGTCGAGGATCATGTCAATGTCGTGCGTTGCCGCCGGGTTTGTCCCCGTGGGACTGAATTTTTCGAACAACTGTTTTTGCACGGTCGCGGCGTTTGCCGCTGGCGGCGTCGCCGCCGCGCTTGATGTGGTCGCAGATTGTTCGGCTAGGGCGGCAGCCCAGTCGTCTACCACGCCAGTTTCATTGCTCATTCTGGTCTCCCAGCAGATTGTCCGAGGGCGATACGGCCAGCACCTTGTCCACCTTGATTGCGTACTGGCCGTTCAGGGTTCCGTAACGGCAGGAAAATATCGGTACGCCGTCTACTTCTGCGACAACTTCTTCCTCGAGGTCGATCGCAATCACGTCGCCCACCTTCATTGCGAGGAGCTGCTCGACAGTGGCAGGGATGCGCGCGAGGTTGGTAACAAGATCCACTTCGGCGATCTGCACCTGCTTGGAGAGCATGCGCAGCCAGCGCCTGTCCGGTTCGGTGTTATCTCCCTGTAGCGCGCTGTAGAGGACGTCGCGTATGGGTTCCAGCATCGAATAGGGAAGGCAGACATGAATTTGGCCACCAGCAGGCCCGATTTCGATGCTGAACTGGCAGACCACGACCACTTCGCCGGGCGTTGCAATATTGGCGAATTGCGTGTGCATCTCGGAGCGGACATGTTCAAAGGTGAGCGGATATACGGGCGCCCAGGACTTCTGGTACTCCTCGCAGACCACTGACAGGATTTTCAGGATGATGCGCTGTTCGGTCTGCGTGAAATCGCGCCCTTCCACGCGCATGTGGAAGCGCCCGTCGCCGCCGAACATGTTGTCCACAACCGTGAATATGAGGTTGGGTTCCAATACGATCAGACCGTTGCCTCGGAGGGGCTTCACCTGCATGACGTTCAGGTTCGTGGGAACCACCAGGTTGCGCACGAACTCGCCGTACTTCTGCACCTTGACCGGGCCCACGGAGACTTCGGGGTGCCTTCGGATCAGGTTGAACAAGCCAATCCTCAAGAGTCGGGCGAATCTGTCGTTGATGATCTCGAGGGTGGGCATGCGCCCGCGAACGATGCGCTCCTGTGTTGCCAGGTTGTAGGGGCGAATGCCCTCCGCCGAGGTTTCCGGCGCATCGCCTATTTTTTCGCCCGAGACGCCCTTGAGCAGTGCGTCTACTTCATCCTGGGTGAGTATGTCGTTGGACATTGGGTCCGCTGCCGTAGTGCGTCGCTGCGACGTGGCTATTGAATGACGAAGGCTGAGAAATGGACGGCCGCGATGGTCTTGTCGGGCTCTTCCACTGGAATCGCTTCGCGTGCCAGCGCGACGAGTTGCTCGGCCAGTTTCGTCTTGCCATCCGGCGAGCCGAGGTCGTCAGAAGACCTGCTCGATAGCAGCAGCAGGATTCGGCTGCGCAGTATCGGCATATGGATCTTCATCGCGTCGATGATCGTGGTGCCTTTCACCTCATAGGCTACGCCGAGCTGCAGGAAGTGCTCCCGGTCCGCGAGGTTCACGGTGAATGTTTCCAGGCTGACGAAAGTCGGTGGAGCCGCCTTGTGGACCGGTTCGGCGGTCTTCGCGTTGGCTTGCGACCCGCGCATGTAGAACCAGCCGCCGCCGCCACCCGAGGCAAGCAGAAGCGCTGCGAGCAGCATGATGACCTTCCGCCGTTTGCCTGACTTAGGTTTCGCCGCGGCTTGTTCAGGCGCATCGGAATCGGCGGGCTTTTCGTTCGCCGGGGATTTGGGTTTCTCTTTTGCCATTGTGGTCAGCCCAAGGAGACAAGATCAGCGATCGAATCGCTCTGGTAGTGATTATCCGGTTGGGTGGGGGTGCTTAAGTCCGGATCAAAGCAGGAAAGTGGCCATATATCGGGTGTTCCATCAGGCATAGGTGTCGAGCAGGTGCTGACTTCGCCTGGCAGGGGGAACTCTCAGGGGCGGTGCAGGAGCATCTTCGGCGCGCGGCGTGCGCGCAGCGGCCGGCGAGTTACCCGGTTGGCGCGATGCCTGGTCGCCGACGGAGGCACTGTCCAGCTGTATGCCTGACGCGTTGAGCAGGTCTCGAAGCTGCGGCAATGCCTGCTCAATGGCGCGTCGCGTTTCGTCGTGGGATGCGCCGAATATGATATTCGCCTGATGCTCGTTGATCGTGATTTGCACACTCACCGGCCCCATGTTTGCCGGGTTCAATTGCAGTTCGGCAACCTGCACACGATCGGTGACCAGTACCTGCATGCCGCGAAGGAATTCGCTGCGCCATTCGGGGCGTGTCGGGTGGCTGGAAATCTTTACGACTTGTTCCGGCGCGTCTGACGGGCTCATGATTGGCGCTGGGTTCGCCGGGATGGAATCGCGTTCAACACCGAGGAGCGGACTTCTGTCGGCGTCCGGCGCGGGTGATGCAATGCCCTTGCCTTCAGCGGCGAGGGCTGCAAGAGACTGAACCGGGGCGGCGAAGGAAAAACCTTCGCCGAATGCACTGTGCCTTGCCGCGACATCCTTCGGTTCGATACGCTCGTTGTTGGTGTTCCATGGGGCGGGTCGTCTCTGGTTGGAAGGTGAGCCGCTATCGGAGTCTGACTGCGCGGCATGCAAGCCTCGCGGTGGCAATGCATTCCGCGCGGTCGTGTACTCCGCGCCATTCTCTGGCTGTGCCATGGTCCTCAGGCCGCGCCGCTCGCTGTCGAAGCCTGTCGCAAGCTGTTCCGCGCGTGTCTCGGCATTGCCCCGGGTTCTGCGCAACGATGCGTCGTTGATGGCCGCGGCAGGGCCGGAGGCAGGCTGCAACCCGTCGGCGGATTCACGGGGAGAGCCTCGTAACTTGGTGACACGGGAAGCCGGATCGTCCTGCGTCGCCGACATAACGGTGGTCGAGTCGTCGGTGTTTTTGCCGAAACCTAGCGCCGCCTCGACGGCGGACGCCGACTCGAGCGTCGATCGTGGGGCCAGAGCAATGTCGCCAGTGGCAGGGTGTGCCTGCTCCGATGCACTGCCCCCAAGTGAACGTTCGGTTGTGGATTGTTCCGGGCTGGTGACTAATGACAGTAATGCGACGAGGTTGAGGGGAGGCGCATCCGGCACGAATTTCGTGTCGGGCGGGTTCTCGGATTCCTCTGCTACTTTCGGATGGCCGTCCTCGCTTGCCTTGTGGGTGCCCGCGGATTTCGTAGGTTCTGGTGGGGGCAACGCCTTGTCCAGGCATTCGCTGAAACTGACGTCGAAATTTCCGGATCCATCGATGAAGGTCCCTACGGGTGTGGTTGGGCCGCCATGGGAGCTGATTGACCGGGTAGCTTGCGGAACGGGGCCGGCCTGCATGTCAGCCTGCCATGGCAATGGGGTAGGCGGCCATTTGGGCTGCAAGACTGTCGTGATCGCGCTGGTGAGCGCGGGAAGCGGTAATTCGGGCGGTGCTCGCGCGGCGCTCCTGCAGGACTTCAATGGACTTGAAATGCTGCAATGCGCGCTCCCATGCCTGCCGCTTCTGCAGCAGGTCCCTGCGCATCATCAGCAGTTCCGACTGCTGGCGGGAGGCCGCTGACTCCAGCCTTTCCAGAAATGCTCGGTAGTTCGCGAGCAGGATCGCATCGGTGCATCCTACGCCGCGCTGACGGGTGTGGTATTCGGAGAGGTACTGGTTGAGGACTCCCATCTTCTTTTCTGTCTCCTGGCAACGCAGCTGGGATTGCGCCATGCGGGCTGCGGCTTCGTCACGCTTTTTGCGCGCCATCTCGATGAGAAGGTCTACCGTGCTGTTGTTATCCATGGCGTGACTCCGTTATGCGTGCGGGTTGATAGAGCGCTTTCAGGCGGGACTGGCTGCCGGAAAAATCGGCGCGTTCCTCCAGGCCCTGTTGCAACAGGGCCTCGATCTGCGGTTGCAGGATCAGCGCTTCGTCCAGAATAGGATCGCTGCCGGGGATGTACGCTCCAACAGCGATCAGGTCACGGGATTTCTGCAGCCGCGAATACAATTGCTTCAGCCGGCGTGCCGCCTGCAGGTCTTCCGGGGCGGCAATGGTGTGCATCACCCGGCTGATCGACTGCTCGATGTCGATTGCAGGGTAATGGCCTTGTTCTGCCAGCGCACGCGACAGCACGACGTGACCATCGAGGATGGCGCGCGCGCAATCGGCAATGGGGTCCTGCTGGTCGTCGCCTTCGGTGAGCACGGTGTAGAACGCGGTGATCGAGCCTGTCCCCGATACGCCGTTGCCCGCACGTTCGACCAATTGGGGTAGCCGCGCGAACACCGATGGGGGGTAGCCCTTGGTTGCCGGGGGCTCGCCGATGGCGAGGGCAATTTCCCGCTGCGCCATTGCGTAGCGCGTCAGTGAATCCATGATCAGCAGCACGTGCTTTCCCTGGTCGCGGAAATGCTCTGCAAGCGACGAGGCATAGACAGCACCCTGCAGGCGCATCAGCGGCGGGGTATCGGCAGGGGCCGCTATCACAACTGCCCGCGCCAGGCCGCTCGGCCCCAGGATCTGCTCGACGAACTCCTTCACTTCGCGGCCGCGCTCGCCGATGAGCCCGACCACGATCACATCGGCCGCGGTGTAGCGGGCCATCATGCCCAGCAGCACGCTCTTGCCCACGCCGCTACCCGCGAACAGCCCCATGCGCTGCCCGCGTCCCACGGTAAGCATGGCATTGATCGCCCTGACACCCACATCGAGCGGTTGGGAGACCGGGTCGCGATCGATCGGGTTGACCGGACGGCTGGACAGTGGAACCGTCTGGTCATAGGTCAGCGGCCCCAGTCGATCCAGGGGGATACCCGCGCCATCGAGCACCCTGCCGAGCAGGTTCGAACCGGCGGGAAGGCGCCGGGTTCTGTCTTCGGCGCGACGCAGCGGGTAACTTGGGTGACCGAAGCGTGGGACGTGCTGCACCGGTTCGATCGGTGTGACAATCGCACCCGAGCGCACGCCCTGCATGTCGCTGGTGGGCATGAGGAACAGGCGGTCTCCGGAGAACCCAACCACCTCCGCCTCGCCATGCAAGCCGTTGTCCTGCGCAATCAGGCAGGTGGATCCCACGGGCAGCTTGAGTCCGACGGTTTCCATGACCAGCCCCGCGACCCGGACCAGTCGGCCGCGTGTGCGCAATGGCTCCACTGCCAGTACCGACTCTCGACAGTCCTGCAGGTAGCGCCTGAGGGGCGCCTCCATGGCGTCACTGGCCGTGGGGTTCATCGCCGTTACCAATGGCGGTGAGCACGGATGCCCAGCGCGTGTCGATCGTTGCATCGATGTCCCCGCACGCGGCCGAGACTCGGCAACCCCCCGGGCTCATCCGGTCATCGATGACGATGCGCCAGTGGTTTCTCGCGAGATCTTCGCCGATGCGTTCCTGCACCAGCTTCGCATCCATTGGGTGCAGGTGCAGCTGCGCGTCCTGCATGTCCTGCGACATGAGTGTCAAGGTTTCTTCTACGACTGTAACGATGGCATCCGGTTGCAGGGTCAATTCGCGACGGACCACCTGCGCGGCGATGGCCATTGCCAATTCGACCGTGTCGCGCGCGACGCTTGCGCCGAGAGTCACCATGCCGGCCCGTGCCGAGGCGAGCAGGGTCGCGAGCCTTGCGGACTCTGCAGCGGAGAGTTGCGCGGCGACAGCCTGGCCGGCCTTCTGTCCAGCAGCAAACCCTTCATCGAAGCCGGCCGGTCGCGCCGGGGGGGCGGCGGGATCAGGCCGAACCGTCCCCTGGTTGCGCTGCACCAGGGGAATGAGTTCCCAGCGCTGGATGTCCGACAACTGTTCCTTCGGAATGATCCAGCTAGACGAAGCTGTCTTCACCACCGCCTCCCATTGTGATTTGTCCTTCTTCGGCCAGGCGGCGAACAATCTTTAGGATTTCCTTCTGTTCTGCCTCGACTTCGGACACCCGGACCGGTCCCTTGGACTCGAGATCCTCGCGCAGCATCTCGGCTGCGCGGTTCGACATGTTCTTGAAGATGCGTTCGCGCAGCGCCTCATCAGTTCCCTTGAGGGCGACAATCAGCGATTCGGACTGTACTTCGCGCAGTATCAGCTGGATGCCGCGGTCATCCAGGTCGATCAGGTTCTCGAAGACGAACATCTCATCGAGGATCTTCTGGGCCAGGTCGGCGTCATGCTCACGGATGGCGTCGATGGCGGCTGTTTCGATCGATGTGCCGACGAAATTGAGGATTTCGGCTGCCGGGCGCACCCCGCCAAGGGCCGTTTTTTTCAGGTTGTCAGTTCCGCTGAGCAGTTCGGAAAGCACGTCATTGAGTTCGCGCAGGGCGGAGGGTTGGATGCCGTCTAGCGTGGCGATGCGCAGGATCACGTCGTCGCGTAGCCGATCGACAAAGCATTTCAGAATCTCCGCGGCTTGGTCGCGTTCCAGGTGGACCAGGATGGTCGCGATGATCTGCGGGTGTTCGCCCTTGATGAGTTCGGCAATGGTCGGGGCGTCCATCCATTTAAGGCCTTCGATCCCGCTGGTGTCGCGCCCCTGCATGATGCGGTCCACCAGGAACTCGGCCTTGTCTTCGCCAAGCGCCTTGACCAGGACCTTGCGCACGTAGTCGTCCGAGTTCATTCCGAGAGCCGAATGGTGACCGGCTTCGCTGGTGAAGGTGTCGATCACCTGGTCGATCTGCTCCCGGGACACGCTGCCCAGCTTGGACATGGCGGGGCCAAGCTTCTGCACTTCCTTAGGAGACAGGTGCTTGAAGACCTCGGCTGCCTGCTCTTCTCCGAGCGAGAGCAGCAGGATCGCGCTGCTCGTGATGCCGTCGTCGTTCATTCCTTGGATACCCAGTTGCGAACGATGTTGGCTACCACCTTCGGATCCTGCCGAGCCAGCTCGCGGACCGACTCCAGTCGGTTATTCTGCGTTTCCACCTGAGTGGGGCCAGCAGGGGCCGCGATCGCGTTGACCTGCCGCTCCGAGCTGATCTCGCTTGCTGCGTCGCCGATCTTGCGGAACAAGGGGCGGATCACCCCCATGAGCAGGTACAGGAATACGAGTCCGAGCACGACGGTACGGCCGGCCTCCTTGGCCAGTGCGATGTTGTCAGCGGCCTGCCAGAACGGTATTTCGGGAAGTGCCTCCGGCGTCTCGATGTTGAACGGGGTATTGGCTACGTTGAGCGAATCGCCCCGGGCCTGCGTGAATCCCATGGCCTCCTTGACCAGCGCCGTGATCTGGGTGACCGTCTCTTCTTGCAGTGGGGTCAGCGTCGTCTTTCCTTCACCATTGATGCTCTTCTTGTGATTGACCACCACGGCCGCCGACAGCCGCTTTACGGCACCAACCGGCTGGCGCACATGACGGACCGAGCGGTCGAGCTCGTAGTTGACCGCGGTTTCACGACGGGCACCTGATCCAGCGCTCGTCGGTCCCGCAGCTGCACCGGCGCCCGGCTGGTTGGATGCCGGACCCGGCACACCCTGGGCAGTGGCAAGCGGGGTCGAGGCAGCCTCGCTGAATTGTTGCGTACGGATGGCGCCTTCGCCGGATGCCTGGTTGGGCTTGTAGGACTCGGAGGTCATGTCGCCTTGCGAGAAATCGATATCCGCAGTGACCTGGGCGCGAACATTGGTCCTGCCGACGATGGGCTCCAGGATTTCCTGGATGCGCTTGACGACATTCGCTTCAAGCTGCTGCACATAGGCCAATTGCGCGGGATCGAGGTTCAGCTCCCCGTTGGGGGTGCTGAGCATGCTTCCAAGCTGGTCGAGCACGGTAACGTTGCGCGGCGACAACTCCGGAACACTGCTGGATACGAGATGCACGATGCCGTTGATCTGGGAGCGTTCCAGGTTGCGCCCCGGGTGCAGGCTGACCAGCACCGAGGCAGTGGGCTTTTGCTGCTCGCGCAGGAACACCGAGGCCTTCGGTATCGCCAGGTGCACGCGTGCCGCCTGAACCGCGGTGAGGGACTGGATGGATCGTGCCAGTTCGCCTTCCAGCGCGCGCTGATAGTTCACCTGCTCCTGGAACTGCGTCAGTCCGAATTTCTGGGTCTCCATGATCTCGAAGCCGACCAGCGATCCCTTGGGAAGACCCTGGGAGGCGAGCTTCAATCGCGTTTCGTGCACCTGCCCCGAAGGTACCAGTATGGCCCCGCCGCCTTCGGCAAACTTGTACGGGATATTCATCTGTCCAAGAGAGGCAACGACGGAGGCGCCGTCACGGTCCGACATGTTGCTGAACAACACCCGATACTCGGGGGTCGTGCCCCACATCCACGCCACGGATCCGATGGCGGCTATAAGGGCAATGCCCACCAGCAGGAAGAACTTGCTGCCGGCGGGTAGGCGCGACAGTGCAACGAGGAAATCTTCAGGTGATCTGGCCATCTCGACTCAACGGTAAGCTGCATTCATGGGAGGTAATTATGCGCACCCACGCAAAGGTAAAAGCCGGGATCAGGCGCGTGTTTGCGGTCCAATTCCAGAGAACTCCGACGGGCGCTTCGGCTAGCATGTGCACCATCATTCGATGATGGGAGGCACTCATGGTAGACATTGCACCGATCGCAGCGGAACCGATGGCAGCAGTGAACACCGGTTTCGGGGGCGGGCGAACGTCAGGTGCAGTCGGCGGCTTCGCCGCTGCCTTCAGCAAGGCGCTCGACAGCGTCAACGCGGATCAGGTCAAGGCCGACGCGGTGCAGCGCCAGTACCAGCTCGGCGATCCGAAGGTCAGCCTCGAGGAGGCCATGCTGGCGACCCAGGACGCCAATATTTCGTTTCAGGCATTGGTGCAAGTGAGGAATCGACTGGTATCGGCCTACCACGACATCATGAACATGCAGGTGTAGGCCTGCGGTAGGCTTGTGCGCGCCGCGCGGGCAATTATCGGCGCAGCAGGCGTTCGCGTTCCAGCGATGTGACGTAGCGTTGCACCAGCGTGCCCATGGTGCCGGGCATGCGGTAGAAAGCGCAGCCAAGCCGATGCCGCTTGGCCGTGCCGCGGTGCGCCTCGGAAACGTGCCTGATCTGCAACGTGCCCTCGATCGAGCCGAGTTCTCCCAGGTCCATGCGAAAATCATTGAGAAGCATTCCCGGCGATGCGGCGAGCTGCTCCGGGTCGACCAGTACACAGATTCCGCCGCTGCTGATGTCGGTGACGGTCATGCCGACGCGCTGGTCGGCGTTCCCCGGATGGAGGGCGCTGCATGTCACCGGGCGCGCGACGGGCGTGGCGACGCGGTAGAAATCCCGGCGCTGCAATCGAAGCAGCGAATCTGGAAGGCGGGCGCGCACCGCCTCCCGACCTTCGTGAACGGTGCGTTCCACGCGTTGCGCGTTGAACTGCAGCTTGATCTTGTCGATGAAAGCGACGGCCGTGATTCGTTGGGAGGCGAACAGCCGCTCGTTCTGGGCGCGGTCGGCGCGCGAGTCGAACACCAGTTCCTCGAATTCGGGGTTGACGTCCAGCAGTGTCGTGACCAGGAAATCCTCTCCGCCGCTGAAATAGATCGTGATCAGCACGTGATGGTCGCGCAGTGCCCGCAGCAGCGACAGGATCTCCACGCGCGAATACACCTGAAAATGTTCGATGTCTGCATCGGCTGGTTCGGGGCGTTGGAAAGTGTCTGTATTTTCGCTCATGGTGGCCTCATGCAATGCCGGCGCCATTGGCGCGGGCTGCTTTTTTGGAATGTTCCGTGCGATGCAGCCATGCAAGGAGTTCTGCAACGACGAAGTAGAGCTCGGGCGGAATATGCCGGTCCAGGTCGATGCGCATCAGTATGCCCACCAGCTCTGTGGATTGATGCACGTATACGCCGGCTTCGCGCGCGCGGCGGATGATTTCCTCCGCGATCGGCCCCTGGCCCTTGGCGACGACGCGAGGAGAAAAATCGCTTGTCCGGTATGACAGGGCGACTGCATTTTGAGGCGGTGCGCGAGAGGTCATGGTCAGGCTCCTGCGTGTTTGACGAGCAGGCTGTCCGCATGCAGTCCGCGGGAAGCCAGTGCTTGTTCCAGGGAGGCTCGCGCGATCGTCAATTCGCTAGCCGTGTCCGCAGTGTCGCTGACCAGCGACAACGCTACCTTGGCACCACGCAATGCGACCAGGGCTTCGACGCGGCCGAGCCGTGGCAGATCGAGCGTGAGGCGGGTAATCCATACGGGGTCCCGGGTTCCGGCTTCGATGGAGCGGGAGTCTTCAGGGTGGATTTCGATTGACCCGCTTTGTCCGGGCCACAACATGCCGCTCCATGGGATCGTCTGATTTTCAAGCGTCCCCAATTGCTGCCTGAGCAGGGGCAGCAGCCGTTCTGCGACCACGGCCGGTTGCTCTGCGCGGATGCCACCAGGACCCAGGTCGTTGGCGCCGGTTAGCGTCACCTCGGATTGCGGTTCGCGCCGCACGTCAGCCAATAGGTAATCGCCTTCCAGCCAACGTGCCAGGTGAGCTTCATAGAACAGGCCGCTGCCGGAGACGGCCTTGCTCAACGCGCCGGCGAGGAAATCCGGCGTGTCGCCGGACTCAGCCAGAGGTCGGGTGTCGGTTGCAGGGCGCACTGCTTCCTGTGGTGGGGCGGCAAGACTGGCCAGCAAGCGGGCGGTGTTGCTGAAGGCATAATCGCTTTTCGGAACGACCCGCCACTCGCCATCGGGTTCGGTCAAGGCGAGCTGCACGCTATCGCTCGGTGCGTGCACGCCAGGCAGGCGCAGCGCGATGCGTGCACCGTCGACTTCGATGATGCTTTCCCCGCTGGCGCGCTGTTCCACCACACGCACGGTGACGGATCCCAGGGTGAGGAGGGAATCCATCACCAATCTGCGGACCGGCTCCGGCGTGGTGCTGCTGGCGAATGCCTCCTGAAGCTGCCGGGCCGGAACGGCGACAGTGTCGCGCTGCGCCGTGGCGCTGGCCACGGGCGAGGCGCTGATCGCTGCGATGGGCATGGTCATCAGCCGTAGGCTGCTTGCAGCCTTCGCTGGGTGGCGGCACCGCCGATCAGCACTTCGAGTCGTCGCATCCAGGGTTGGGTCATCTGGCGTATCTGCGCATCATCAGCAAGAACCTCGCGGATGATGGCCATCTTCCGGCGTTTTCCTTCATCACTCATCTGGACGCCGTCGCCGATTGCGCGCAGGCGGGCTATCGTGGCCGCACAGTCGGCTGCGGCGGCTGACAGGCCATCGAGATCGTCACCGCTAGCTGCTCGCAGCATGCGTTCTGACGCCGCGCGGAGCACTTCGTAGCATGAAAGGATCTGCGATTCCATGGCTTAGCGCTTGTCAAAGCGGCTTTGCAGCGGCACGACATTGCCGCCAAGCACGGGCACGGCGGCAGGCGCGAGTTGGCTCCAGGCGTCCTTGAGGTCGGTAAGCAGTCGCGTGACTTCGTCCAGCCCGGAGACGTCGTTGTTGACGCTGGCCAGGAGAAGGCGGCGACACATGTATTCGTACAGTTGCCAGAGTTGGCGTGCGAGGTCGCCTCCTCGGCGCACCTCGAGGCTGGCCTTGAGCCCCTCGTCGATGATCTGTACCGCCTTGGATATCGACGATGCCTTTTTCTGGATGTTGCGCTCGGTCATGTGTTGGCGAGCCCTGGCGATTGACAGCAGCGCCCCGTCATAGAGCATGACGATGAGTTGCGCCGGCTCGACTGACGCCACATCCGTCTCCAGGCCGACACTGGCGTAGGCGCGTGCGGCTGACTGGTTGGAATAGATCATTGTAAGTCTCCATCAGGTAGGTTCTATGCAAGGGCAAACCGGTCCCGGCTCATGCCGGGATGGCGATTGGCTGTGCATGCTGTGTCGGCAATTGCGGGCATAAACTTGAGGATCAGGTTTCGATGGAATGGCGGGCATGTTGTCGAGTAGTCGAAGTATCAGTTCCTTGAGCTGGTCAGGTTCGCCAGCGCATCCATCTGCTGGGTGAGGTAGGTCTGCGTGCTCTGCATCTTCGAGAGCAGGCCGTCGAGCGTGGAATACTGCTGGCGATAGCGCTGCTCGGTGATTGCCAGGCGAGAGGCCAGGGCGTCGCGCTGCTTGCCGATGTTGGTGATGGACGTGGAAATTCCCGTAGTTCGATTGGCGATGGTTCCGGCAGGTTCCAGATAGCGCGCCGCGAGTTGGCTCAGCTGATAGGCAAATCCGCGCGAATAGCTGACCGTGCCGCGGGCCCCGGTGTTTCCGCCGGTGATGGCGACCTGCAGCCCGTCAGAAGGGCTGCCGCCAAACCCGGTGAGGGCCTGGCCCTTGCCGACTCCGACGACACTGCCTATCGTTCCTGCAACATCGAAACCGGTCGTATTGGTTGGCGCATTGCCGAGCAGGTCGGTGGCGCTCTTGCCGCCGCTGACGAGGACGTTGGACTCCGTCCCATAGGACTGCGAGGTGATCTTGATGGCGCCTGCAGAGCTGCTCGCCGTCACGCGAACGCCCGCGATAACGAAGGCAGCAGCGGCATTGATGCGCGTCTGCACTTCATCTGCGAGCGCATCGGCGCTGGCGTAAGTCCCCGGGCTGAGCGTCACGGAGGCAGTGACACCGTCGATCGATACCGACAGGACGTCATTGTCTGCGGCGGCTATGGTTAGATTGGCCACCGCCGAGCCAACGCTCGTGCCACGGGTGGCCAGTTGGGAGACGTTCACTGCGTAGTCTCCCGCTTTGGTTGCGCTGCTTGCACCCGCATAGCTGACCATGCTGTCGGTGGGGCGGCCGGACTGCGCGAATGCGGCGGCGACCTCCTCCGGAGCGCTGGATACCGCCGCCTGAAGCTTGGCGGTATCCAGCTTCAGCGTCCCGTCGCGCTGGAAGGACAGGCCCAGCTGCGACAGGTTCGCGTAGGTTCCCGAGCCGGAAAGTCTTGCCGACAGGATGGAGCGGACACTGACTGCGAGGGCGCCGGTCGTTCCGTCCGCATACAGCGGCCCGGCCGTTTTGGTATTGGCGTCGTAGCTTGCCAGACTCCGCACGCTTTTTTGAAAGGCGTTATAAGCATTGGCAAAGCCCTGCGCCAACCCTTGCACTGCAGATATGTCCCGGGTGACAGTCAGGGAGGCGGGCGCGTTGATGTTGGTCTTGGCCAGGTTCAGCGTGACGCCGTTGATGGCATCGGAGACGCTGTTGCTGGACTTGGTGATCAATACCCCATCCACCTTCAGTTCCGCGTCCTGGGCTACGGACTTCTGAGACAGGTTCTGGGTGCCGGCGGGATTATGGGCCAACAGTATGGACAGTGCGGCATCGCCGCTGACGGATATTTTCAGACTGTTCGTCGCGCCGGTCTTGTCCGACGTGAGTACGAGGTGATAGGGAGTTGCCCCGCCGTCGTTGACGATGCTTGCAGTGACTCCGGCTTTCGCGGAATTGATCGCATCGCGAATGCCAGACAGGGTGTTGTTGGATGAGTCGATGGTGATGCTAGTCTGCGAACCGCTTGTCGCTGCGAACGCAGCACCACTGTAGATTCCGGTGCCGGTATCGAGCGTCCCTCCGCTGATGGTTCCCCAGTCCAGCGTCAATGTGCCGGACCCTATGGACGTACCGATGCTGATCTGACCTGTCGCGACCAGTTTCTGCTGCTGGGAAAGTTTGCTCACTTCCACCGTGTACGTGCCCGGAATGGCCCCCGCTGCGGCAGACGCCGAGAAGATGCTCGAATCCGATGCCGAAACCTTCAGTGAGAGCAGGCTCGCCGGGCTGGACATGCCGTTCATCGCGGTCTGGAATGCGGAAACGGCGCTGCTGAGGTTGCCGTACGCGGACAATTTCGACTGATAGCTCGCTTCGCGCTTGTCGAGGCGAGTCAGCGGCCGCTGCTCGACCTGCATCAGCTGAGTGACGATGCTGTTGACGTCGAGCGTCGACCCGGTTGATGATGAGATCGTTGCCATATCGACTCCCCCGACTTCGTCGCGCGGCTCCTGCGCCACACTATTGCAAAAAGGCCGACGGCAGACGGGGACTAACCCGGCTGCCATTGGCCAACCACATCAGCTGCGAGATCAGAACGCTTGCCGCAACATCTGCCCCCGCTGCCTGTCGATGTCCTGGGCGATCGCAAGTGCTTCCGGCGAGGGAAACTGGCGAACAACTTCCCCGGTCGCGTGATCTACCACCCGCAACACGATACGCTGCGTGCTCGGGTCCGAGGATATGTCCAGGTCCCGTGACATGCTGCCGCTGGCGCGGTCGATCGCCACCTGTATGCGCGCTGCCATTGCGGTTTCGGGCGCCGCCGGCACCTTCACCCGTGGCGCGGGCGAGCGCTCCGGGTGCGTTGGCTCGACGCGTGAAGCGAGCGCTGCCGGCATGCCGACTGGTTGCAAGTCCATGTTGCCCTCCTTCCTGGGGCCGGAGGAATAGCCCCCGGCCCGGTACTTTTCATTGCGCGTCCGTGGCACGCGAGCGCCGTCGGACGCGTACTACGCTATTGCTTAGCCGAGGTTCCTCAACAGCGAGAGCACCTGGTTTGGCGACGAATTGGCTTGCGCCAGCATCGCCTGACCCGCCTGCTGCAGGATCTGCCCGCGCGTGAGTGCCGCGGTTTCCGCCGCGAAATCCGCGTCGGTGATCTGCGACTTGGCGGCCGACAGGTTTTCGCTGGTGACCTGCAGGTTGGCAACCGCGTTGGTTAGCCGGTTTTGCGCCGCACCGTAGGTGGCGCGCTGGGTGCTGATTGCGTTGAGCGCATTGTCGATGGATCCAAACAAGGCACCCGCATTGGCCGCACTTTGGGAGCCGTTGAAGGTGTTCAGGTCGGTGCGTAGCTGGGACAATGCCCCATTGCTGTTGGTGGTTTGCACGCGTGCGTCGCTGAAAGCCACGGTGACCTGGCTGGTAGCCTGGTAATCCACGCCCACCTGGAGCGTCGCGCTGGCGCTACCGGCTGCGGTGATCACAGTCAAACCATCGAGGCCAGTGGCCGACACCGTGCCGGTCTGTCCCGTCGCATCCTGCGTGAAGGTGAGTTGCACGCCCAGTTTGTCGAAGTTGACAGCGGTGCCCTGATTTGCCGTGGCAGCGACGGCACTGATGTCAATCATCTGGGTGAGGGTGCCATCCGACAATTCCAACTTGCCGGCACCTGCGTCGTTGAACGTATAGGTCGTACCAGCCTTTCCGCCGCTCACGTCGACGGCCGTGATGGTGGCGTGGTTGGCTGCACCGAAGTTCGTTCCGACCGCCGCCGTGCCGCCGCTCTGCGACGTGGAAAGCGCGCCCGTCAGCAGGCTGTTGCCGTTGAACTTGGTGCGCGTTGCGATGTTGTTGACTTCGGTCAGCAACTGCTGGATTTCCGTGTTGGCATAGCCGCGTTCCGTTGCACCCACCGTGTCGCTGGATGCCTGAACGGCCAGTTCGCGCATGCGCTGCATCATGGTCTGGATCTGGTCCAGGCCGCCTTCCGCCGTCTGGATCATGGAAATTCCGTCGTTGGCGTTGCGAATGCCCTGGTTGATACTTTTCACTTGTGCCGACATGCGCTGCGAAATGGCGAGGCCTGCGGCGTCGTCCTTGGCGCCGTTGATGCGCAGGCCGGATGACAGGCGCTGCATGGCGGTGGATACGGCACCCTGCGTGCTGTTCAAGTTGCGCTGGGCGGTGAGTGACGCTACGTTGGTGTTGATCATCATTGGCATGACAAAGTCTCCTTGAGGTGATTGAACGGATCCCGGAGCCCCTCCGGTAACCGGAACCGGGACGCCTTAAGTTCGCTTATCGGCCGGCATGCGAAGAAACTTTAATGCCGTGAGCCTTTTCCGCTTTCGCACCTCATGCTGCAAGCATCGTAGCTTGGATGCCTTCGCGCGAATTTCCGGAGTGGCGGCAAAATCCATCGCTATTCCGCGGCTATGACATCGGCATGTTCTTCATAGAGCGTCTAGGAGTTGTTCCTACAAGCTGCGTTGGCTGGCGCCCACCCCATGATTGGAACGCAACCGATTCTGTGGCGTGTGGTTAACGGTCATGATGGGGCCGTCTGAAGAGAAACCTGTCGCGGACGCAGAAGCTGCAGCGGGTAAGGCCAACCTTGAAACCGCAAACCGGGAGATCACCATGAAGACCAGCACCGCAATCGATGAGCGTCCCAACCTGAAGTCCGACATGCTGCTCGAAGAGATCCGCGAGGCCAATCTGACCTACCTGATGCTTGCCCAGCATATGATCCGCAGCGACCGCGTGCAGGCCCTGTATCGGCTCGGCATCAGCGGCGAGCTGGCGGACCTCATTGATGCGCTCACGCCGGGCCAGTTGCTGAAAATGGCGGCGAGCAGTCTGTTGATGTGTCGGTTTCGCTTCGATGAAAAGCTGGTGTGGGAACTCCTGACCAGCCACAGTCGCGACCGCAATGCCGGAATCGCGCATGCCAACATACTGATGTCGGGCAGCCTGGCCGGGGTGGTGTGAGATGGCGCGCAGCCGCAGCATCGTCGACGACGCGCACGAAATCGAGCGTGCCACCAGCCTGATTCACCTCGGCGCGCGGGTCCAGTTACTGGAGTCCGAACTGTCGGTTAGCCGTGAGCGCCTGTTGCGCCTGTACAAGGAGCTGCGTCACAAGTCTCCACCCAAGGGGATGCTGCCGTTTTCGACCGATTGGTTCATGACCTGGCAGCCGAACATACATTCTTCTTTGTTCCTAAATATCCATGAGTATCTCGATAAATCGAGCGACATCGACCAGATCGACATCCTGATCAAGGCCTACCAGTTATATCTGGAGCATGTGGCGACCGGGGGTCTGGAGCCGGTGCTGACGGTGACGCGAGCGTGGCGGCTGGTGAAATTCATCGATAGCGGCATGTTGCGCATGAGGCCTTGTCGCCTGTGCCACGGTAAGTTTGTCGTGCATGCGCGTGAGCTGTACGATAACTATCGATGCGGCTTGTGCCACATGCCTGCCCGCGCCGGAAAGACGGTCAAGGCGGCGCATGCGGCAGCCGATGAAGCCAAGAGCAAGGGCAAGCCAAGCACAAAGGCTTCGACCAACAGGGTGGCGAGCGACGGGCCGTCCCTCGCAATGTAGGTTTCAGCATGGCCCCCTGGCCGTAGTTCGGGGGGCAGTCGATCTCAAGTATTGTCCTGCCCTGCCGTAACACAGGCATGGCCGCGAGCGGGTAGCGGCCCAACCTCTTCAACAGTGGCAGGGGCAAAGTGCTAGTCATCGTCGGCTACATCGTCATCATCGGGTCGGTCTTCGGTGGCTTCATGCTGGCCGGGGGGCATCTTGCAGCGCTGCTGCAGCCCGTGGAATTGCTGATGATCGGCGGAGCGGCGGTGGGCGCCTTCGTAGTGGGCAACTCGATCAAGGTGCTGAAGGCGACCTTCCAGGCATTGCCCACCGTGCTTCAGGGCTCCAAGCACAGCAAGGAGAGTTTCCTGGAGCTGATGGGCCTGCTGTACATGATCCTCAGCAAGGTGCGCAAGGAGGGCTTGATGTCCATCGAGTCTGACGTGGACTCTCCCGAGGAAAGCCCGATGTTTTCCCAGTTTCCGCGGTTGCTCGCGGACCATCACATGATCGAGTTCCTCACCGACTACCTTCGATTGATGGTGAGCGGAAATCTCAATTCACTGGAAATAGAAACCCTGATGGATGGCGAGATCGACACGCACCATCACGAGGCGGCCATTCCCGCACAGGCGATTCAGCGCGTCGGCGACGGTCTGCCCGCGTTCGGTATCGTCGCGGCCGTCATGGGCGTAGTGCACACCATGGCGTCGGTGGGCTTGCCGCCCGCCGAATTGGGCATGTTGATCGCCCATGCGCTGGTCGGGACGTTCCTCGGCATCCTGCTCGCCTATGGATTCGTTTCACCCCTGTCGAGCCTGCTCGAACAGAAAGCGGCGGACGCGGCCAAGCAGTTCGAGTGCGTCAAGGTGACCCTGCTGGCCAGCCTTAACGGCTACGCCCCTCAGCTGGCGGTGGAATTCGGTCGCAAGGTTCTCTTCTCCACCGAGCGTCCGAGTTTTACCGAGTTGGATGAGCATGTCCGCGCCGCCAAGGCGCGCTAGGGGAAAACCATGGCAGGCGGCGCAAAAACAGACAAGCCCAACATCGTCATCAAGCGCTACAAGAAGGCGGCGCATGGTCACCATGGGGGGGCCTGGAAGATCGCTTACGCGGATTTCGTCACGGCGATGATGGCGTTCTTCCTGCTGATGTGGCTGCTAGGCTCGACGACAAAGGGAGAGCTGCAGGGCATCGCGGACTACTTCAAGACTCCAATGAAAGTCTCGTTCGGCGGTGGCTCGGGCAGCGGCGACAGTTCTTCGATCATCAAGGGTGGCGGGACTGACCTGTCGCGCAGTTTTGGCCAGGTTCGCAATGGCGAGAGTCCTGCCGAGAAGCGCAAGATCAGCCTGCAGGCAGCGAGGGCCGCACTCGAGCGCCAGGACAACATCCGCCTGCGGGCGCTACAGCAAAAGGTGAGTGAGCTCCTCGATGCGCAGGAGAATCTGCGCCAGTTCCGAGAGCAAATCAAGATGGATATCACCACCGAGGGCCTGCGCGTTCAGATTGTCGACGAGCGCAAGCGGCCCATGTTCGATATCGGACGATCCCTGCTCAAGGATTACACACGGGAAATCCTCCGCGCTCTGGGCAAGGTGCTGAACGAAGTGGATTACAAGATTTCCCTGGCCGGGCATACGGATGCGGCGCCGTACTCGTCCGGCGAGCGCGGATACAGCAACTGGGAGCTTTCGGCGGGCCGAGCCAATGCGTCGCGCCGCGAATTGATCCTTGGGGGAATGGAAGAGCGCAAGATCGTGCGGGTGGTGGGGCTTGCCTCATCGGTGCCGTTCGACACGGTGGATCCGTTTGGCGCAACCAACCGTCGCATCAGCATCCTGGTTCTCAACACGCAGGCAGAGGATCTGCTGCTGAATGACGGCAAGGTGGAAAGACTGGTGGCTGCGGTGCAGGACGCAAGGCCAGCAGTGCGAACGCAGTAAGGCCCGGTATCGTGAGTTACGGGTATGCCCGGCACGTGAACTTGAATCCAACAGGAGGTAAGCATGAGTACTGCTGAAATGAAATTCCTCGTCGTCGATGACTTCGCCACAATGCGGCGCATTGTCCGCAACCTGCTTAAGGAGATCGGTTACGGCAATGCCGACGAGGCGGAGGACGGCGTGGCGGCGATGCAAAAGCTCAAGGCGGGCGGGTTCGACTTCGTGGTGAGTGACATCAATATGCCCAACATGAACGGCTTTGAATTGCTCAAGTCGATCCGCGCCGAGCCCGGGCTCAAGGAGCTGCCGGTTCTGATGGTGACTGCCGAAGCGAAGAAGGAAGACATCATGACGGCGGCGCAGGCGGGCGCGAGCGGGTATATCGTCAAGCCCTTCACCAAAGCAACTCTCGAGGAGAAGCTGGGAAAAATCCTCGAGAAGTTGAAAAAGTAAGGGGGCGCCATGAACGCCATCATGTCTGAGCATATCGCGCGCTCCGAGTCACGTTCAATTCCCATTCCGATCACCGCGGAGGAGACGCCATCGGAAATCAGTTCGTACGACGTATTCCAGCGCGTGGGTGAGCTGACCCGCAAACTGCACGACGCTCTGCGCGAACTGGGCTATGACCATGCTGTCGAGAATGCAGTGTCCGCGCTGCCGGATGCGCGTGCCCGGCTGGGCTATATCGCCACGCTGACCGGGCAGGCGGCCGAGCGCGTGCTGTCGGCGGCAGAAAGTGGCAAGGAAGTGCAGTCTCGCATCGAAAGTGGCGCCAGCGCGTTGCTGGCGCAATGGGATGCCGGCGGGGCGGGCGAGGCGACGGTGCAGCGCACGCGTGAGTTTCTCGTCGGGGTGCAACAGGACGCGGCCAAGAGCAACGAGCTCCTGACCGACATCATCCTGGCGCAGGATTTTCACGACTTGACCGGGCAGGTGCTCAACAAGGTGGTCGCGCTGGCGCAGAGTCTTGAGGAACAACTGCTTCACCTGTTGCTGGAGGCGACGCCACCTGAACAGCGCGCGCGCTTGGTCGAGCAACCCGGTCTGGATGGCCCGGTGGTCGATGCGACCGGGCGCGACGATGTGGTGACCAGTCAGGCCCAGGTCGACGACCTTCTGGAGAGTCTCGGTTTTTAGTGTTCATGTTGCAATGGAGGGCGCGGCTACAGAGCTGTGCCCTCACAGATCTTGGAGACGTTTTTCCCTGAGCCAGGCTGTTATCAACGCCGGTGCGGATGTAGGGGAGCTCCCTACAAGACTGGGTGCGGCTGGATCCGGCGGGTGACACTGGCGTAGCTTCTAAGAGGCTTGTTCCTGTGGATCACGTTGGTGGTTCCTGGGAGGGCGCTCATGCCGCGTGCATGTGTCGAGGGCTTGGCAGGACGGGTTGTGGCTGTTGCAGCCGTAGCGGGGGGATGCTGCTTAGGTCATCACGCAGGCAGCGGACATGCGGCTTGGCGTGATTGCTGGGATGAGCGGTGCCGGTGCGACCGATGGCGTCGACGTTGCCCAGGATGATGGTCAGGATGTTGTTGAAATCGTGCGCGATGCAGCCAGCCAGCGTTCCCACCGCCTGGCGCAGTGCCGCCGTCGGTGTGGTGCGCTCGCGCAGCAGCAGGGGGGGGCGTCCGGACTGCACTGCTGCCCGGGATCGATGCTGCTATTGGAGCTCGCACTGCGTCGGCAGGGCACTTTCGCAGTCATGCCTGAGTGAACTCCGAATCTCGCCATATCGCGCTGTTGCGTCATATCGCCTCCACCAGACACCGGATGCCAATTGGCATTGGGCGTGAAAGCTGCCGCGAATTGAGACTGGAAAGTCGGCTATGTCCCGGCTTCGTTGCGGCAGGTGCCAAAGGCGCTGTCCGCTCCACTCGGCCTTCGGTTCCTGCCTGGTGAGTCACGATTAGGGCGGGGAATGTCGCTCTGTTCGGATGAATGCCGGCGTCCCCGGGTGACTAAAGTACGACACCTGAGACCGACGAAGCGAACCCGATCCTGATGCGGCAGGTGTGCGCGAGAGCGAACAAATGAATGAAGCATATGCATGGACAGTTCGTGTTGACTGGCGCCTCCAGGGGGAGTCCCGGGCGCAAAGGGAATGCCAATGTTGACCGTTGTTTTCCGGTCATAGCACCGGGGCCAGGACGCCATGTCAGAAGACTCCGCCCAAGAACGATCGCTGCCAGCCAGTGCGCGTCGCCTGGAGAAAGCGCGCGAAGAGGGCAAGGCGGTGCGCTCGCCGGAACTGGCCACCACGGTCGTCCTCGGGAGCGCGGGCATGGCCCTGTGGTGGTTCGGTGATCATATGACCGAGCGAATGCAAGTATTCCTGCGCGCCGGCCTGCGAATCAATCCACGAGATGCCTTTGATCCTGTGGCGATGCTGCAGCGCATGTCGGCGTTGTCCATGGAAGGCCTGCTGATGTCCTTGCCGCTGCTGGGCGTACTGGTGCTGGCGGCGCTGGTGGCGCCGCTGGTGCTCGGGGGTTGGGTGTTTTCGCTGCACGCCATGCGCTTTGACGCGAATCGATTCAATCCCATCAGCGGCATGGGCCGCATCGTTTCCATGCAAGGCCTGGCGGAACTCGGCAAGGCGGTGGCCAAGGCGGTGCTGCTTACCAGCGTGCTGGCCTGGCTGTTGTGGCATTTCGCGCCGCAGGCAGCGCAACTTGGCACCAACGAGGCGCGCGCCGGCATGGCGGCGGCAAGCCATATGCTGCTGGTGGCCTTTCTTACCCTGGTTGGCAGCATGGCGCTGCTGGCTGCGGCCGACGTTCCGCTGCAATTGTGGCGCCACTACTCCGGGCTGCGCATGACGCGCGAGGAAATGAAGGAGGAGGCACGCGAGTCCGAGGGCGATCCGCAGATCCGGTCGCGCGTGCGCAGTCGTCAGCGGGAAATGGCCCGTCGCCGCATGATGTCCCAAGTGCCCAAGGCCGATGTGGTGGTCACCAACCCGACGCATTTCGCCGTGGCCTTGCTATACCGCGAGGATCGCATGCGCGCACCCATCGTTGTCGCCAAGGGCAGCGGCCCGGTGGCACTGCGCATTCGCGAAATTGCCGCGCAGCACGGCGTGCCGCGGCTCGAGGCGCCACCATTGGCGCGTGCGCTGCATCGTCATGCCGACATCGGCGAGGAGGTCCCGGCCGCGTTGTATGGGGCAGTGGCCCAGGTGCTGGTGTGGGTGTTCCAGCTCAAGAATCGGTCGGACGCCAGCGAGCCGCCGCGGCCGCAGGGCCTTGAGGTGCCGCCGGAACTCGATCCCGGTGAGGTCATGCAATGAGCGATCCCGTCGTTTCGGCGACAGCGGCAGCCCCGATGGCGCGCGGCATGAGCTGGCGCGGCATGGCAATCCCGATCACCGTGGTGTCGATCCTCGCCATGATGATGCTGCCCTTGCCGGCGATCCTGCTTGATGTGCTGTTTACCTTCAACATCGCCATCGCAATGCTGGTGCTGCTGGCCGCCGTCTATACCGTGAAGCCACTGGACTTCGCCTCCTTCCCGACGGTGCTCCTCCTGAGCACGCTGATGCGCCTATCGCTCAACGTCGCCTCGGCGCGGGTGGTACTGCTGCATGGCCATACCGGGCCGGACGCCGCAGGCAAGGTGATCGAGGCCTTCGGGCACTTTGTGGTTGGCGGCAATTTCGCGGTGGGCCTGGTGGTGTTCGTCATCCTGGTAGTGATCAACTTCGTGGTGATTACCAAGGGCGCAGGCCGCATTGCCGAGGTGACGGCGCGCTTCACCCTGGATGCCATGCCGGGCAAGCAGATGGCGATCGACGCCGACCTGAACGCCGGCCTTATCGGCGAGGCCGAGGCGCGCAAACGGCGTGCCGAGGTGGGGCAGCAGGCCGAGTTTTACGGTGCCATGGACGGCGCCAGCAAATTCGTGCGCGGCGATGCCGTGGCGGGCATTCTTATCCTGGTGGTGAACATCGTCGGCGGTCTGCTCATCGGCATGCTGCAGCACGATCTGGCGTTCTCGCAGGCGGTCACCAATTATGTGCTGCTGGCCATCGGCGACGGCCTGGTGGCTCAGGTCCCGGCATTGGTCATCTCCATGGCCGCGGGCCTCATCGTCAGTCGCGTCGGTGACGAGCAGGACATCGGCGACCAGATGCTCAAGCAGCTGTTTTCCACGCCGCAGGCGCTCCTCCTCACCGGCGGCGTGCTGGGCGTGCTCGGGATGATTCCGGGCATGCCGCACCTGTCGTTCATCCTGTTCGGTGCCGGCTGCAGCACCCTGGGCTTCTACATGCGCCGTCGTGCGGCGGCGCCCGCGCCCGAGTCGGATGCGACGCCGGAAGCGCGACCTCCCGATGCGGCACAAGAGGCCAGCTGGGAGGATGTGTTGCCGGTCGATGTGATCGCGCTGGAAGTGGGGTACCGGTTGATTCCGCTGGTGGATCAGTCGCAGGACGGCAACCTGCTGCGTCGAATCAAGGGCATTCGCAAGAAATTTGCGCAGGACCTGGGCTTCCTGCCGCCCGTGGTGCACATCCGAGACAACCTGGAGCTCAAGCCCAACGGTTACCGGATCCTCATGAAAGGCGTGGCGCTTGGCGAGGGCGAAGCGGTGCCGGGTATGTTCCTCGCCATCAACCCGGGCAATGTCAACATGACCTTGCCGGGCACCCCGACCAAGGAGCCGGCGTTCGGCCTGCCCGCGGTGTGGATCGAACCCGGATTTCGCAACCAGGCGCAGGTCTCCGGCCATACCGTGGTCGATGCCGGGACGGTGGCCGCCACGCACCTGAGCACGCTGATGCACCGGCACGCGGCGATGCTGCTCGGGCGCCAGGAAGTACAGAACCTGCTCGAGCACTTTGGAACGCAGTCGGGCAAGTTGGCCGAGGACCTGGTGCCCAAGCTCATTCCCTTGTCCACGCTGCAAAAAGTGCTGCAGAACCTGCTGGAGGAGGGCGTGCCGATCCGCGATCTGCGCAGCATCATCGAGTGCCTGACCGACCTCGCCGTGCGCACGCAGGACGCCAGTGAACTGAGTGCGCGGGTGCGCCAGGATCTGGGCGCCTCGATCGTACAGAGCATTTTCGGTGGCGTTGCGGAGCTGCCGGTGCTGGTCCTGGAGCCCGAGTTGGAGAAACTGCTGGCCCAGGCCCTGGCAGCCGGACCTTCGATGGGAGTCGAGCCGGGAATCGCTGACACGCTGCTACGCGAGGCGCAACTGGCAGCCAGGCGCCAGGAAGAGCAAGGTCATCCGACAGTGCTGCTCGCCCCGGACTCGCTGCGCTGGCCGCTGGCGCGCCTGCTGCGCCGCGCGCTGCCGCAATTGCGCGTGCTGGCGCATGCCGAGATCCCGGATAGCAGGTCCATTCGTGTCACGTCTGTCGTAGGAGCCCCCGCATGAGTGTCAGACGATTTTTCGGCGCATCGTCGCGTTCAGTATTGCAACAGGTACGTGAGGAACTCGGCGCCGACGCCGTGATCCTCGCCAACAAGTCGGCGGGCGAGGGCGTCGAGATACTGGCCGTGTCGCAGCATGACATGAGTGGGCTCATCGGCGCGCCGCAGGTGGCAGAGGTGCAGCTGGAGCCGTCGCACGCGTCGTCGCCCGCGCATGTGCCCGCAATGTCGATGGCGGCGGCGATGCCGGCGTCAAAGGGCCAGCCCGTTTCGCTACGCGCGCACGTGGAGCGCTCGGCCGCAGCCGCCACGCCCGCGGGTAGCCTCGCGGGGGGGCGTGCCCCCGTGCCGCGAGGCCTCGATGCATTTTCCCAACTCAGGCCGGATCGCTCCAGCGTGTCGGCCACGTCTGGGGAGCCGGTGCTCGCGGCCTCCGCAGACGCCGAGACGCGCCAGCTGCTATCCGAGATGCGCACCATGAAGAGCTTGATCGCGGAGCAAATGGCGACGTTGGCCTGGGGCGAGTCGGTGCGCCGCAGGCCACTGCGCGGCGTGATGCTACGCGAACTGATCAACGCCGGTTTCAGCACCGTGCTGGCGCGCGCGGTTACCGAAAAATTGCCGGATGACTACTCGGAGCCCCAGGCGCGCCAGTGGTTGCACGCCGTTCTCGCGCGCAATCTCGCCTGTCGCGCCGCGCCCGACGTGGTGACCCAAGGCGGCGTGTACGCGCTGGTGGGGCCGACCGGTGTCGGCAAAACCACCACTGCAGCCAAGATCGCCGCCCGCTGCGTGGTGCAGCATGGCGCCAAGGGGCTGGGCCTGATCACCACCGATAGCTACAGGGTGGGGGCGCACGACCAGTTGCGCATCTACGGCAAGATCCTGGGGGTGCCGGTGTTCGTGGCACAGGATGCAGCCGAACTCGAGCACGCGGTGTCCGCAATGACCGGAAAACACCTGATTCTCATCGATACCATCGGCATGGGGCAGCGCGACAGTCGCATGCCCGAGCAGCAGGAGCTGCTGTCGGTTCCAGGCATCGAGCGCCTGCTGCTGCTCAACGCCACCGCGCAGACCGAGACGCTGGATGACGTGGTGCGGGCCTACGGGGCAGGCAATATCTGTGGCGCCATCATCACCAAGATGGATGAAGCGGTCAGGCTGGGCGGAGTGCTGGATGTCGCCATCCGCCGCCGACTGCCGTTGCACTTCGTCACCAACGGCCAGCGCGTCCCCGAGGACATTCATGCCGCCCAGGCGCAATACCTCGTGCACCACGCGATGAAAAGCGTTGCAGCGGTGCCGGGCGAGGGCGATCTGATCGGCCTGGCCCTGGGGGCCGGTGCCGACAACGATAAGGAGGTCGCCAGTGCTTGAGCGCGCCCGACTCGCAGACCAGGCGTCGGGGCTGCGCCGTCTGTTGCGACCGGCGGCGCTGCGCGTGCTGCCAGTGGCGGGCGGGCGCGACGGCGCGGAACGCTCGCGCGTCATCGTCAATCTTGCCGCGGCCGTCGTGCTTGAAGGGCACTCGGTGGTGGTGCTGGACCAGTCGAAGGGCGAAGTGGCGTGCGCCATGGGTCTCAAGCCGCGCTACGAGTTGATTCACCTGATGGAGGGCCAGAAGCGCTTCCACGAAGTGGCATTGGAGAGCGAGGACGGGGTGCGCGTGCTCTCGGGAGCGCGAGGCATGGCGGAGCTGGCGCGGCAGGGCGGCCACGCGCAGGCGCTGTTCGGCGCGTTTGCCCAGCTGGACCGTCCGGCCGACATGGTCATCGTCAACATCGACGAACCGATTCTGGCCAGCGCCCTGCTGCCGGCAGGCGAGGGCGAAGTGTTGCTCGTCGTGAGCGGCGATGCGCCATCGGTGACGGGTGCGTATGCACACATCAAGCAGCTCTCCAGGCGCGGCGGCCCTGCGCGGTATCGTGTGCTGGTGGGCGATGCGGATGAGGCCGGCGATCCGGAGGCTGTTGCGCGGAACATGGCCAGGGTGGCGCGCCGCTTCCTGTCCGCCACCCTGACCTACGGTGGCAGCGTCCCGCGCGATCCGCAGTTGCAGCGTGCCGAGCGCGCGCTCGCGTCGGTTGTGCGCAGCGCGCCGCAGTCGCCGGCGGCCCGCGCTTACCGGCGCCTTGCCCAGGGCATTCCCGATTGGAACAGTTTCGAGATCCGCAGCGCTCAGCCGGGCGATGGCCCGGCACGTGCCGCCGCTCATTAAGCAGTAAGGAGAACACGCATGTACACCGCCACTGGCACGCTGGACAAGCAGCACTACATCAACAAGTATTCGCCTCTGGTCAAGCGCATTGCGCACCACATGATGGCGCGCCTTCCCGCCAGCGTGCAGGTCGGCGATCTCATGCAGGCCGGACTGATGGGGCTGCTCGATGCCGCGGCCCGGTATGAGGAAGAGCAGGGCGTGCAATTCGAGACCTACGCCTCGCAGCGTATCCGTGGCGCGATCCTCGATGAGTTGCGGCACAACGACTGGCTGCCTCGCGGCGTTCGCAAATCGCAGCGGCGCGTGGATGCGGCGATTTCCCGTCTCGAACACAGGCTTGGCCGTGCCCCGCGCGAGACCGAGATCGCAGTGGAGCTTGAGTTGACGCTGGAGGATTACCAGGCGCTGCTCCTGGAGGTGCAGGGACACCGCATCGTGCATTACGAGGACATGGCCGGCGACGGGGGAGGCGGCGACTATCTCGATCGCAAGATGCCGGCGGACGCATCGGACCCGCTGAGCATGCTCACCGATGCGCGCTTCAAGCAGGCGCTGTCACGCGCCGTGGGACAGCTGCCGGAACGGGAGAAACTGGTGATGGGGATGTACTACGAGCAGGATCTGAACCTGCGCGAAATCGCCGAGGTGCTCGGCGTCACCGAATCGCGCATCTGCCAGCTGCACAGCCAGGCCATCTCGCGGCTGCGCTCGAAGATGCGCGAGCATTAGGACGGAGCGAGCGTCCAATCAGCGGCCTCTCGGCGCCAGGGAGGCTGTCTCAGGCGAGGTAAGCGTTCTTGCGCGATGTGGTGACGGCGTTGAGCTGTCCGGCGCCGGAATAGACTCCGAACTGGCCGGTGGCGCTGCACAGCGCCTGCAGGCGGGTGACGATGAACAGTTCGCGCGCCCGCAGCGCCTTCTCGTATCGACTGTTGAGTGCCATGGCGCGCTCGGCCACGGTGTGCAGTTCGCGTTGTAGTGCCTTGTCGCGCGCGGAAACCGGCGCGCCCGATCCAAGGCGATAACAGGCAGCGCGCAGCTCACGCCAAAGAGCAATCAGGCGCACCTTGTCAGCGGCCAGGGCTTGCAGCGCATCCGGCCGGTCGGTATTGAGGATTTTCAGGCCGCGTTCGACCAGCTGCTCCCATTCAAGCAGCAAATGCAGCTCGCGCTCCTGCAACTGCGGGAGCGTGAGGTCGTCGAGCATGCTCATTGGCAGCTCACTTGCCCAGCATTTCCTTGACGCTGGCGATCAGCTTGTCGGCCACCAGGTCCGGGTTGACCTTGAACTGTCCGGACTGTATCGCTCGCTTGATTGCCTCCACACGTGCCATGTCGACCGGCCCCGCGCTGGCGACGTTGGCCTCCAGTGAATGCAATTGCGTCGACAGGTTGCTGAAGCTGATGGCGGCATCGGGCCTGGGCCCGGCCGGCTTGCTGCTCGCCGGTTTGTCACCAACGACCTGGATAAGGGGCACATTTCCGTCTGTAGGGCCGATCTTCATGGCGTTCTCCCATGCTGCTGATTGCACAAATAGCCTGCCGCTGACACCCTGGTGGCAGGATCGCTCCAGTGTCTAACGGCCGTCATTTCGGGAACTTTAGAGTCATTTTCAAAATATTATTCCGGGCGCCCGCACTGCGGCTGACTGCCTTCAAAACCGCACTTCGACCGTGCGTCCTGCCTTTGCGATGCCGGACAGAACGCGTCCGGACTCCACCTGGACCCGTGCCGTCTGTCCCTCGGCCACGGCATGCAGCACCTTGCCCGAACTGGCGACCGAGAACCCGGCTCCGACATACACCAGCTTGACCTGGTCGCCAGCCGATGCCACGGGACGGGGACGAAAATGCTCGCGCCGCAGCGAAGAGCCTGCTGGCAGAGCGCGAGCCAGCACCTGGTCGGATACTTCGTCCAGGCTGGTCAGGATGCCGGGCGCCTCACGGGTCAACTCCATGTCGACGACCTCGAAGTCGCCGGCGTCCAATGGACGTCCGGCGAGCAATAGACGCGCGCTGCGCAGCCCCGGGCCGTAGATCCTCACCTGAACCGGCATCAGAACGGTCCAGCGCGCCCCTTCGCGGCAACGCATGCTCAGGGTCGCGCGGCCCCACAGCCGCGAGCCTGGCGGGATGAACGGTTCCACCGAGGCGCAGGGTGCCAGGGGCGGCCGTCCTGCGACCGAGTCAATCTGTATTTCCACGCGCCCGGGCAGCCCTGCGGTCTGGGTGTCGATGTAGAGGCGCAGCGTTTCTTCCAGCGCTGCAGGCGACATGACTGGGGCGGATTCAGGCGCCACGGCAACGGGCAGTTCCGCGGCCAGGCTTGGCGGCGCCGCAAGTATCGCCAGCAGGAGCGCAGGCGCCCAGCGATGTCGGGACGAGATGCTCGAGTGGCCGTGCGGTTCGATGTCTTGAAGCATGGGCTGCGGACCTCGCTGAATCGTCTGTGATGCCGCGCAGTGTAGAGCGACGAGTAACTGCAGAAGCGACGAGAAGGCGCGGTAAACGCGCGTTGCTCGTTGCTTACCCGGTGAGCGAGACGCCCATAATTTCCAACACCGCAGAACCCCCTGCATACAAGGCCGACGCCGCAACCATCATGTTGAACCGCATCGATTCCTCGCTTGCGTTCCAGGCCGAAGCGCTGAAGCTGCGCTCGCAGCGCCAGCAACTGCTGGCGGCCAACATCGCCAATGCCGACACGCCCAACTACAAGCCGGTGGACTTCGACTTCGCGACCGCCCTGACCAAGGTGACGTCCGCAAGCGCACAGCGTTCGCTCGAGCAGGGCAAGGCTGTCGCGCCGCCCGATGCGCTGCCGCGAGCGGGTGCCAAGGCCGGGCTCGATGGCAATGCCGTCGACATGGACACCGAGCGCACGCAATTCGTCGACAACGCGGTGCGCTACGAAGCCACCCTTCGTTTCATTAACGGCAAGTTGAAGACGCTCTTGAGCGCCATCCAGGGGTAGACCATGTCCTTGTCCCGCATCTTCGAGATTTCCGGTTCCGCGATGGCAGCGCAGGGCCAGCGCCTGAACACCGTGGCAAGCAACCTGGCCAACGTTGACAGCGTCGCCGGCCCCGACGGCAAGCCGTATCGCGCGCGCCAGGTGGTGTTCCAGGCCACGCCGGTGCCCGGCGGTTCCCCCGGGGCGGCCGGCGTTGCCGTCACCTCTGTGGTGGAGAGCGATGCCCCGCTGCGGCGGCAATACGATCCCAAGAATCCCGGTGCCGATGCCGAAGGCTACGTGACGATGAGCAATGTCAACGTGGTGGAGGAGATGGTCAGCATGATCGCGGCCTCGCGCTCCTACCAGACCAACGTGGACGTGATGAACACGGCCAAGTCGCTGCTGCTTAAAACCCTTTCCATGGGTTCCTGATCCTTAAAGGACGAACATGACCACGATCCAATCCCCTCTGGCCAACATTCCGACGACAACGCCGGCAATCGGCGCGGCCGCGGCAAGCAAGGCCGGCGCGGGCAGTTCGGCCGATACCGAGAATCGATTCCTGACCATGTTGGTGGCACAGCTGAAAAACCAGGACCCGCTCAATCCGATGGACAACGCGGCCATCACCAGCCAGATGGCGCAGTTGAGCACGGTGAACGGTGTGGAGCAGCTCAATGCCACCATGAAGGGCATGGCCTCGGGATTCGACAACCTGCAGACGGTGCAGGCGGCTGCACTGGCCGGGCGCCAGGTCATGGCGAATGGCGATCTGCTGGCGCTAGCCAATGGCAGCGCCTCGGCAGGCTTCCAGCTCGATCAAGCGGTGGACAAGCTCGCCGTGATCATCACCGATGCGGCCGGGGTGCAGGTGCAGAGCGTGGATCTCGGCGCGCAACCGGAAGGCATCCATGCCTTCCAGTGGGACGGCATGTCCGATGCCGGTGTTGCGGCGGCACCGGGCAATTACACATTCACGCTGCATGCCTTTGCGCAGGACAAAACCGTCAGCGCGCAATCCCTGGTGATCGGGCGCGTCGATGGCGTGAGCCGCGCCAGCAGCGGGGTCGTGCTCAGCGTCGGTGGCGTGGGCAATGTCGCTCTCGCGGACGTGAAGCGCATCCTCCAATAGGGGGAAGCAAGAAAAGTTTCATCTGATCTGATTAAGCGCAACTCAAGGAGAACAGCATGAGTTTTCAGCAAGGACTGAGCGGCCTGGACGTGGCAACCAAGAACCTGGATGTCATCGGAAACAACGTGGCCAATGCCAACACCGTCGGCTTCAAGAAATCCACCGCGCAGTTCGGCGACATCATGGCCAGTTCTGCCGCTGGCAGCGGCTCCAAGGCGGTGGGCATCGGCGCCGCCGTCTCTGCCGTGTTGCCCAGCTTCACCCAGGGAAACCTCACCGTCACCAATAGCCCGCTGGACATTGCCATCAATGGCCAGGGCTTTTTCCGCATGAACGACGGCGGCACCATTTCCTTTTCGCGCAACGGCCAGTTCCAGCTCGAGAAGACCGGTTACATCGTTAATGGCGCGGGTGCTCACCTGACTGGCTATCCAGCGACGGCGGCGGGGGTCATCGTCGCGTCGGCACCCACCGACCTGCAGGTTACAACCACCGACATCCCGCCGACGATTACCACTTCGGCCGACATTGAAGTAAACCTGGATTCACGCGCGGCCATCATGCCGGCGGCGGCATTCAACGTTAACTCGCCGACCACTTACAACAGTTCCACCTCGCTGCAGGTGTACGACAGCCTGGGCAATTCGCACAGCCTGTCGACCTATTTCCTGCATACCGTGGGCAACACCTGGAGCGTCATGGCGGCCCTCGACGGCGTGCAGATGGGCGCCGGCCCGGTCGGCACCCTGGTGTTCCAGGGCAGCGGTGCGCTGGACCTGGCCCTGAGCACGATTCCGCTGCCTACCAGCGCGGTGCTGGCCAACGGCGCCGCGTCGCCCTTCAGCGTCGACATCGACTTTACCGGCAGCACGCAGTTCGGCAGCACCTTCGGCGTCAATTCGCTCGACCAGGACGGCTTCGCCTCCGGCCGCCTCAGCGGCTTCTCGGTAGACGACTCCGGCGTGGTGGTGGCGCGCTACTCCAACGGCCAGACGCGCAAGCAGGGGCAGGTGGTGTTGGCGAACTTCACGGATCCGCAGGGCTTGCGGGCACTGGGCTCCAACGGCTGGGCGGAGACCATCGGCTCCGGCGCGCCGCTGATCGGCGCGCCCGGCGGCGGCAACCTGGGTACCGTGCAGTCGGGAGCTGTGGAGGACTCCAACGTCGACCTGTCGCAGGAGCTGGTGGCGATGATCACCGCGCAGCGCGTCTACCAGGCCAACGCGCAGAGCATCAAGACCATGGATTCGGTGTTGCAGACGCTGATCCAAATGCGCTGATCGGCCAAGCCAGTAAAGGAGTGCGTGCATGGACAAGTTGATCTACGTGGCGATGTCGGGGGCCAAGGGCGTGATGCAGCGCCAGGACAACCTCGCCGCCAACCTGGCCAATGCCAGCACGCCCGGATTTCGCGCCGCCACGCTGGCCTTCCGTTCCATCGCACTGGAGCTGGGGCTTGGCGGAGCTGCGCTGGGCGCCACCGCAGGCCCCTCGGCGCAGTCGGGCACTCAGTCGCCGGGCACCCAGGTGTTCTCCGTGGAAACCACTTCCGGTGCCGACCTGTCCATGGGGCCGGTGCAAAGAACCGGCCGCAAGCTCGATGTGGCGATCGAGGGGGATGGGTGGTTCGCGGTGCAGGGGCGTGACGGCAAGGAAGCCTATACGCGCAACGGTGCGCTGGAAGTCGGGTCCAACGGTCTGTTGCAGACGGCGGGTGGGTTGCCGGTCCTGTCCGATGGCGGTCCGATCTCGGTGCCGCCCGATTCCATCCTGACTATTGCGCCCGATGGCACGGTGTCGTCGCAGACCGACGGTCAGGCACTGAGTGAAGTACAGACCCTGGGCCGCATCAAGATGGCCAACCCGGCACGCAAGGACATCGTGAAGGGCGACGACGGGCTGTTCCGCACCGCCAGCGGCCGGCCCGCCGCGGCCGATGAGCGGATCACGCTGACCAGCGGCGCGCTCGAAGGCAGCAACGTCAATCCGGTGGACGCCATGGTTGGCATGATCAGCGCGGCGCGCCAGTTCGAGTTGCACATGAAGCTGTTGCAGACCGCCGAGGCCAATTCGCGAAGCGCCGGCCAGCTGCTGCAGGTGGGCAGCTGATGATTCGCCGTGAATGCACGTTGCGGCTACAGCCAAATTTCTGAGAGGACGCCATGATTCGCTCGCTATGGATTGCCAAGACCGGTCTGGACGCACAGCAGACCCAGCTCGATGTCATCTCCAACAACCTCGCCAATGTAGGCACCAACGGCTTCAAGCGCTCGCGCGCCGTGTTCGAGGATCTGCTGTACCAGACGCTGCGCCAGCCGGGGGCATTGTCGTCGCAGCAGACGCAGATCCCCGCGGGGCTGCAGATCGGCACCGGCGTGCGCCCGATCGCCACCGGGCGCATCCACACCCAGGGCAACCTGCAGCAGACCGGGAACTCCCTTGACATCGCCATCAACGGGCAGGGATTCTTCCAGGTGCTGATGCCAGACGGCACCACGGGCTACACGCGCGACGGCTCATTCCATGTGGACCAGCAGGGGCAGCTGGTGACCTCCAACGGCTTTGCCGTGCAACCCGCGGTGACCATTCCCGCCAGCGCGCTCTCCATCACCGTGGCGCAGGACGGCGCCATCAGCATCACCCAGAGCGGCTCCACGGCCTCCACGCAGGTGGGCGCGTTGCAGACGGCGAATTTCATCAACCCGGCCGGCCTGCAGTCGCAGGGGCAGAACATCTATCTCGAGACCTCGGCCTCGGGAACGGCCACCACCGGCACACCGGGCGTGAACGGGCTGGGCACGGTGAGCCAAGGCTATGTGGAGACCTCGAACGTCAACGTGGTGGAAGAGCTGGTGAGCATGATCCAGACCCAGCGCGCCTACGAGATCAACTCCAAGGCGATCCAGACCTCCGACCAGATGCTGCAGCGGCTGTCACAACTCTGATCGGAGCTGCCATGACCTCAGCCAAGATCAAGTTGCCATTGCGATTCGCCGTCGGTATGGCCGTGTTGCTTCTGGCCGCATGCGCCAACAACGTCAAGATCCAAGACACCAGGGCAACGGAGCCGCGCGCGATCGCGTCGTCGCGGCTCAGTGCCAGTGGGGCCATCTTCCAGCTTTCGACGTTCCGGCCGCTGTTCGAGGACATTCGCGCGCGCTATCCCGGCGACACGCTGGTGATCACGCTGAGCGAGAAAACCACCGCCACCAACAGCACTGCCGACAACGCCGCGCGCTCGGCCAGCGTCACTGCCTCCGTGCCCAAGGTGTTTGGCCTGCCGGGCAAGATGACGCAGGACACCAACTTGCAAGCCAGTGCCACCACCAAGCTGGACAACAAGGACGGCGTATCGAGCAACAACCTGTTCACCGGAACAATTACTGTAACCGTGTCCGAGGTGCTGGAGAACGGCAACCTGCGCGTCGCCGGGGAGAAACAGATCGGCATCAACGACGATGTGGACACGCTGCGCTTCTCCGGCATCGTTTCCCCGGCAACCATTCAGCCGGGCAACGTCGTGGCCTCGGCGCAGGTCGCCGACGCACGCATCGAAACCGTCTCCCGCTCGAGCGTCGATCCGGCGCGCGTGGTCGGCTTCCTCGGCCGCTTCTTCCTTTCCTTCATTCCGTTCCGCTAGCCTGATGGAAGCGCACCCCGACATGACCGCTTGTCAATCACGCACTGTTCGCAACACCTGGGCGCGGCGACCGGCCTTGTTCGTGCCATTGCTGCTGATCATGCTCTGGACCGGGATGGGCAGCGCACGGGCCGAGCGCATCAAGGATCTCGCCAGTGTGCAGGGGGTGCGCCCCAACCAGTTGTTCGGCTATGGATTGGTGGTCGGGCTTGACGGCAGCGGCGACCAGACCACGCAGACGCCGTTCACCATTCAGAGCATGCGCGCGATGTTGACGCAGCTGGGCATCAACCTTCCTGCCAGCGTCAATCCTCAACTCAAGAACGTGGCGGCGGTCATGGTGACGGCGGTGCTGCCGCCCTTCGCGCAGCCCGGCCAGTTGATGGACATCACCGTGTCCTCGGTGGGCAATTCCAAAAGCCTGCGCGGAGGCACCCTGATGCTGTCGCCGTTGCGCGGTGCCGACGGGCAGGTGTACGCGATGGCGCAGGGCAATGTGGTGATTCCCGGGGCGGGCGCCTCCGGGGGGGGCGGCAAGGCGCAGATCAACCAGCTCAATTCCGGGCGCATTCCCAACGGTGCGACGGTGGAGCGCGCAGTAGCCTCCGCCATGATGCAGGGTGACGCCATCGATTTCGAATTGCATATCGCGGATTTCGGTACGGCACAGCGCGTGGCTGCCGCGGTCAACGCGCAGTTCCCGCATGAACAGCCGGCACAGGCGGTGGACGGTCGCGTGGTGCGGGTGCGCGCCCCCATGCAGGCCAATGAACGGGTGTCGTTCCTTGCCCGCGTGGAGGACATTCGCGTCGACTCGGCGATTGCCGCCGCGCGAGTCATCGTCAACGCGCGTACCGGCTCGGTGATCATGAACCAGGCGGTGACGCTGGAACCGTGCGCCGTGGCGCACGGCAATCTGTCGGTGACGATCAGCGCGACCCCCGCCGTAAGCCAGCCTGCGCCCCTTTCCGACGGAAAGACCGTGGTCACGGAAAAGACCGACGTGAAGATCCAGCAAGAGGGCGGCAACCTGGTGATGATGGAGGCCGGCGTCAAGCTGGCCGATGTGGTGAAGGCGCTCAATGCGCTGGGCGCCACGCCGATGGATCTGTTGGCCATCCTGCAGGCGATGGCCTCCGCCGGTGCGCTGCGAGCCGAATTGGAGATCATCTGACCATGGACCCGAATGCCAATGTGTCGCTGTCGAGGGCGCCGGGTTTGAACGCACCGGGCCTGAATGGAACCGCGGCGGACGCCTCCTCCCGCCTGGCGAGCGACGTGCGTTCGCTGGATGCCCTCAAGCGCACCGCCAAGGATGCGCCGGAAGCGGCGGTCCGGCAGGCGGCGAAGCAGTTCGAGGCGCTGTTCATGAACATGCTGATGAAGAGCATGCGCGAGGCGCTGCCCAAGGAGGACATGCTCAGCTCGGACGCCTCGCGCATGGCCACCGGCATGCTCGATGAGCAGTGGGCGCAGACCCTGTCGGGCAAAGGGCTTGGTCTGGCCGAGCTGATGATGAAGCAATTGTCCAGGAGTCAGGGTAGCCAGGGTGGACCGGGTGCTCCAGGGGCGCCGGGTGAAGTCGGCAGATCAGGCCTGCTGAAAAAACTCGACGCGGCCAATCGCGCCGCCTCATCTGCTGCCGTGGCACCGATGCCCGGTGCAGGTGGTGCTGCAAGCGTGGTGCGACCCATGGCACCGGCCGCAGGTCAGGCGACCGGCCGAGCCGGCAGCACGCCCGCGGCTGGCGCGCCGCAGGACTTCGTGCGGCGCATGATGGACCATGCGGTTGAGGCGCAGAAGTCCTCAGGCATTCCCGCGCACTTCATCCTCGGGCAGGCGGCGCTGGAGTCCGGCTGGGGCAAGCACGAGATCAAGGCCGTGGATGGCAGCACCTCGCACAACCTGTTCGGCATCAAGGCCGGGCGCAACTGGACCGGCGCGACCGTGGATGCCGTGACCACCGAATACGTGAACGGTGTGCCGCGCAAGTCGGTGGAGAAATTCCGCGCCTATGCGTCCTACGGTGATGCATTTTCAGACTATGCGGGGTTGATGGCTCGCAATACGCGGTACGCGGGATTGAAGAACGCGGGCGGCGACGCCGGGGTGTTTGCCGGGCGCATGCAGGCCGCGGGCTATGCCACTGACCCGGCCTATGCGCGCAAGCTCACCCAGGTGATCAACCAGACACTGGCCATGCAGGGCGTGGCATGAATCGCCTGATAATGGATTTCGCCAGGCCAGCGATGGCCGGTAGCAAGGTATTGAGGTAGTCCCATGGCCAGCGGCATATTCGGCGTTGCGCTCAGCGGTCTGAATGCCGCACAGATCGGCATGCAGACCACGGGCCACAACATCAGCAATGTCAACACGACTGGCTACAGCCGGCAGCAGATCGAGCAGTCGCAGGGGTCGGGGCAGTTCACCGGCGCGGGCTTCATCGGCGGCGGCTCCGACGTCACCTCGATCCGGCGGGTATACGCCGACTACCTGCTCACCCAGGCGCAGGCGCTGCAGGCACAGAGTGCGGAGTCATCGGCGCATGCCACGGAACTCGGCCGGCTGAGCGGCTTGCTGAGCGATCCCAACGCCAACCTGGGCGCAGCACTGGATGATTTCTTTTCCAGCGTCGAGGGCCTGGCCGCCAACCCCGCCGACCCGGTGGCGCGCCAGGGCCTCTTGTCCGGGGCGCAGGCAGTCGCCGGGCGCTTCAAGGCGGCGGATGCGGCCCTCGCTGACATGCAGACGCGTGCGGACGGGCAGATCCGCACGTCGGTCGATCTGATCAACGGGTACTCGCAGTCGATCGCTGTGTTGAACGGCGCCATCGCCAATGCGCAGGGCAGCGGGCAGCCGCCCAACGACCTGCTCGACCAGCGCGATGCCCTGATCGCCAAGCTCAATGGCCAGGTGCGGGCGGTGGTCGTGCAGGACGGTGCCGTCAACCTGTTCCTCACCAATGGCCAGCCGCTGGTGCTGGGGAACACAGCGATCAAACTGGTACTCATGCGCGACGACCTGGACGCCTCGAAGCTGGCCCTGGGCGCTTTCAATGGATCCACCATCCAGATGCTGCGCCAGAGCGACATCTCCGGCGGTGTTCTCGGCGGCATGCTCGCCTTTCGCGACCAGACCCTGCAGCCGGTGCGCAACGAGATCGGCAGGCTCGCGATGACGCTGGCGGCGGGATTCAACGACCAGCATCGCTTGGGGCAGGATCGTAACGGGCTGCCGGGCGGGACTTTCTTCAATGTCGCGGTGCCGCTGGTCAATGGATCGACGAACAATACCGGAACCGCCTCCCTGACGGCGACGGTCAGCAGTTACTCCGGGCTGACCGCCAGCGATTATCAGGTCGACTACGACGGCATCAATTACACCGTCACGCGCCTGTCGGACCGCGTGCAGGCCACCTACGCCACGCTGCCGCAGACCCTGGATGGCCTGACCATTGCCGTCGCCGCGGGGACGGCGGCGGCGGGCGATCGTTTCCTGATCCAGCCCACGCGTGCGGGTGCCACCGGCATGTCGGTGGCCATCAGCAATGTCTCGCAGATCGCGGCCAGTGCGCCGGTGCGAAGCGCATCCTCCGTTGCCAACGCTGGTGACGGAGTCATTTCGGCCGGCAGCGTGAACTCGCTGGGTGCCAGCCTGTTGCAACCGGTGACGATCACCTTCACCAGTGCATCGACTTTCAATGTGGGAGGCGTCGGCACCGGCAATCCGGCGGGGGTTGCCTATACCGCGGGCGGCGCCATTAGCTACAACGGATGGACCGTCAGCATATCGGGCACGCCGAAGGTCGGTGACGTATTCACAGTGGGGCCGAACACCGGGGCTACCGGCGACAACCGCAATGCGCTGGCGCTGGCCGGTCTGTCGCAGGCCGCGCTGGTGGCCGGCATGAGCGTGTCAGGCGCTTACGCCCACCTGGTTGGGAGCATCGGCGCCAAGACTCAGGAAATCAACATGGCGATGAAATCGCAGGACAGCCTGCTCGAGAGCGCCAACAATTCCATCGCCTCCATCTCCGGCGTCAACCTCGATGAGGAGGCAGCCAACCTGATGCGTTACCAGCAGGCCTACCAGGCGGCAGGCAAACTGATCTCGGTGGCGAGTACGCTGTTCGACTCGTTGCTGCATGCGGTGAACTGATGCAATCGCTAAGACAGGCAGCAGTGCGCATTGGCTGGCCGCAGGCCGGCCGTGGTTATTCCACCGGCTCGCGGCGTTGCCGCATGCCTCCATCGAAAGGGCTGTCATGCGCGTAAGCACATCCATGGCGTTCGAACTCGGGGTCACGACCATCAATCGCCAGCAGGCCGAGCTGCTAAAAACCCAGCAGCAACTGTCCACTGGCAGGCGCGTGGTCAGCGCTGCCGACGACCCGGCCGCCGCGGCCCGTGCAGTCGAGGTGAGCAGCGGGGCCGCGCGCAACACCCGGTACATGGCCAACCAGGACGCGGCACGCACCAGCCTGACGCAGGTCGAATCGACGCTGGGCCAGTTCTCCGATGCACTGCAGGATGTGCGGGCATTGCTGATCCAGGCGGGCAATGGTGCCTACTCGGACCTGGAGCGCGCCAACATTGCCGCGGATTTGACTTCGCGCAGCGACTACCTGATGTCGCTCGCCAACGCCCGGGATGCCAATGGCGCGTACATCTTCGCTGGCTTTCAGGAGGGCGTCCCCGCCTTCGCGAAATCCGCGGCCGGTATCGCATTTCAGGGTGATCAGGGGGCGCGTCAATTGCAGGTCAGTGATGGGCGCTCCCTGCAGGTGGGGGCCAGCGGCGCCGACATCTTCGAGCGGGTGCGAACGGGCAACGGCATCTTCGAGACGGCCGGGCAGGCGATCAATCTGGGTTCGGCCGTGATCGAGGGCGGCCAGGTCATCGATGCGAACCTCTTGAACGGGCACGCCTACCAGATCGTCTTCCACGTCAACCTTGGCGTGACGACTTACGACGTGAACGACACCACGCTGGGGAGCACGGTCACCAGCGGCAATGCCTACACGCCGGACGGGCTTGTCACGATTGCCGGGATGCAGACGCAAATCAATGGCATGCCGGCCGACGGCGATGGCTTCACGATTACACCCAGCGTCATGAAGAGTGTTTTCTCGACCATTGCCAGCGCGGTCAAGGCATTGCAGAAACCTGCCGGTGCGCCTGCGGCCAGGGCGCAGCAGCAAATGGGAATCTCGAACGCCGTTGCCGGCATTGATCGTGCCATGGACAGTACCTCGCTTGCGCGCAGCAATGCCGGGGCCGGGTTGCGGGAACTGGATTCGCTGAAGTCGCTCGCCGACGGTCGCGACCTGCAATACCAGACCGAATTGTCCGACCTGCTGGACGTCGATTACACCAAGGCCATCAGCGACCTGACGCGCCTGCAGACCATGTCGCAGGCGACACAAAAGGCTTTTGTGAACATGGTTGGGAAGAATTTGTTCGATTTATTGTGAGCCTGGGCACCGATGCGCTGCAGGCCATGCGGCTGCCCGCCTCGCGGCACGACGCCTCCGTGAAGGCCTCCCTGAGCGAAGGCAACCGTGGCGGGTTTTGAACCGCCCCTCGAAACAGGAGGTGAGGCGGGGCTGTGTCGCCCTGTTTCAAAAGCGACCTAAAGCTTGCGCTCAACTTGCCGATATGCAGCGTGGAGGCGCGGGTGGCAAGTGGTGCACCAGCGCACAAGCCATTCAATCTGCTGCGTGGTGGGACAATGAAAAACAGCGAATCGGGCGAACGCATACTCCTTGTGGACGACGACCTAGTCACGCGGGTGATGTTGCGCGGAACCCTCGAGCGCCACGGGTTCTCGGTGGTTGAGGCCGATGGCGGCGACGCCGCATTGCAGCTGTTCCAGACGCACCGCCCGGACATCGTCCTGCTCGATTGCATGATGCCCAGGAAGGACGGGTTTGCCACGTGCGGCGAATTGCGCGCCATGTCCGAAGGCGAGCACGTGCCGGTGCTGATGCTCACTTCGCTGTCGGACGAGGACTCGGTCAACCGGGCCTACGAGGCCGGGGCGACCGATTTCTTCCTGAAATCCTCGCAGTTGACCATGCTGGCACAGCGGGTGCGCTACCTGCTGCGCTCGAGCCGCATGCGCGAGGAACTGGCCAAGAGCCGGAGCATTCTGGCCAAGGCACAGCAGCTCGCGCGCGTCGGAAGCTGGGAATGGAAGCGCGGCGAGGGGATCGTTTTCGGCTCGGGGGAGTGCCTGCGCATCCTCGGGCTCGGCTCCAGGGACGCCGAGGTGCCGGAGGCTGACTTCATCCGCCGGGCCACCGGACTGGGATGCTCGGAGTTCGAACGGCGCGTGTATTCGGAGTTGCGCAAGAGCGGGACCTTCCACGGGGAATTCGACGTGGAGGCGGCTCACGCCGGCGTGCAGGCGCTGCACGTGGAAGCGGAAGTGGCGGCCAGCGTGCCGGGCGGCATCGACGTGGTGCTGGGCATCATCCAGGACATCACCGACCGCAGGCATGCGGAGCGGGAACTCAACCGGTTGGCCAACTTCGACGGCTTGACCGGATTGCCCAACCGCAACCTGTTTCGCGACCGCTTCGAGCGTGCACTGGCCCGGGCGCGCGACGAGGAAGCGTTCCTGGCGGTGCTCTTCATCGACCTGGACCGTTTCAAGGTCGTCAACGACACGCTGGGGCACGGCATCGGCGACATCCTGCTTCGGCAGGTGGCGGCGCGCCTGAACCGCTGCGTGCGCGGCGCCGATTCCATCACGCGTTCCGGCGAGGCGGAGTCGATCGCCAGCGTCGCCCGCCTCGGGGGGGACGAGTTCATCGCCTTGCTGACTGGATTGAAGTCGGCTGCGGACGCGACCAAGGTGGCCGAGCGCATGCTTGCATCGCTTAAGGATCCGATCGAAATCGAGGGCCATGAAATCTGGGTCAGCGCCTCGATCGGCATGGCCAACTTCCCCGCAGACGGGCAGGATACCGAGACCCTCCTGATGCGCGCCGACGCGGCCATGTATGAAGCCAAGGCGCAGGGACGCAACGGCCATACCTCGTACTCGCCCTCGCTCGATTCGCGCAGCCTGGAGCGGTTCCGGCTGGAAGCCGACCTGCGCAAGGCACTCGATCGCGACGAGCTGCGCCTGCACTACCAGCCCATCGTCAACGTGCGCAACGGCAAGATGGTCGGCTGCGAGGTGCTCATGCGCTGGCAGCGCGGCGACACGCTGGTGCCGCCGAATCACTTCATTCCCATCGCGGAGGAAAACGGCCTGATCATTCCCATGGGCGAGTGGGCCATCGAAACCGCGTCGAAGCAACTCGGCGCCTGGCACGCGCAGGGGCTCGACCCGATCTACGTGTCGGTGAACATGCCGGGCAGCCATTTCCAGCAGCCGGACCTGACCAAGATGATTGAAAAGAGCCTGGCGGGAGGCGGCCTGCGGCCGGAGCACCTCTACATCGAAATCACCGAGACCGTGGTCATGAAAGCCGTGGAGCGAACCATGCGTTCGCTGGGCGAGCTGCGCGAAATGGGGGTGCGCATCTCCATCGACGACTTCGGAACCGGTTACTCCTCGCTCGCCTACCTGAAGCGCCTGCCCATCAACACGCTGAAGATCGACCGCTCCTTCGTGAAGGACATCGCGGTGGATTCGGACGACGAAGTGATCGTGTCGGCGATCATCGGCCTGGCGCGCAGCCTGAACATGAGCGTGGTGGCCGAGGGCGTCGAGACGGAAGCGCAGATGTCGTTCCTCAACATGTTCGGTGCGAGCCTCATGCAGGGCTACCTGTTCAGCCGACCCTGCCCGGCTGCAGAGTTCGAAGTCATGTTGCGGCGCAATGGCACCGATGGCCACCCGGCACTGTGGACCTGCCCGGAAGGCGGCAATCGCGTCATCCATCTGTTCGAGGCCGCCGGTCGCAAGTCCGGGGCGGCTGCGGTAGCGATGGTGTGATGCGATGAGGACATCGGACATGGAGCGCGGGGCAGTGGCAATCGGGAACGGTAACAAGGGACTGGACGCACGGGTCTGCATGTATGTCGACGGGACGCGTGCATGAGTACGGCGGGGGTGGCACTGCGCAGCCCTCCGGACGTGGCGCGCGAAACCATCCGGCAATTGGCGGTGCGCAAGCTGTCGCCGACACCGGAGAACTACGCCGAGGTCTATGGGGAGCTTTCCGGTAGCGGCGCGACCGAGCCTGCATCGGTCTTGCATTGGCTGCGCCAGCTGTGCCTCGAGCTGGGCAAGGCGCCGGCCAAGCTGCCGCTCGCGCCGCTGGAGAAGGCGCTGGTGGCGCGAAACGTCGACCAGGCGCGCAGCGCGCTCATTGCCTTGTGCGACCCGGAGGCGACAGCAAAGGCGAACCCGTTGCGAAGCCAGGCGCGGCCGGAGTGGGCGAAGCTGACGCGCGAGCTGTTGCGCCAGTGGGATGCGCGCCAGCCGGAGTGGACGCAGGCGCGCAAACGCGAAAGCGTGGAGCATGTGCTGACGGCGTTTGGCGCGGATGCAGAAAAGCTGGCGACGAAGCTAGGCTCGCTGGTCAAGGCCTGGTCGGAGCGTCGCACCCAAGGGACTTCCGACGTGGCACTGGTCGATCCGGTTGGCGATGAGGCCGCGCTGGCTGTGCCTGCAATATCAGTATCGAATTCGATCGAAGCCGTGACACCGGCATTGGCCAGCGTCGCGCTGGCGGGAACCGGCGTGGCGGAAGCGGTCCCGGCGACAGTGCTTGAACCGGAACTTGCGGCGGCGGATGGTGCCGCATCGGCATTCAATAGCGTCGCTGCGCCTGCAGCGGATAGCGAAGCCTATATGCTGTTGCGAGACCTCTCCGCCGAGCTGATGAAGCTGGTGATCGGTGACGGCCAGAGTGGCGATGAACGATTGGTGACGCGCGGACAGGTCTTGATCGCGCGCCTGCAATCGGCCAGGGGCACCGCGGAGTTCGTGCAGATTGCCCCGGCCATCCGGGAGTTGCTGCGCCAGATCGAACAGGCGCAGGGCAGCCAGCGCGAGACAGTCCAGGGGCTGCTATCCCTGTTGAACCTGATCGTCGGCAACATCGAGGAGCTGGTGCCCGACGAGCGCTGGGTGCGCGGGCAGGTCGAGCGCCTGCGCTGCCTCATCGAAGAGCCGCTGGATGCGCGCGGCCTCATGGAGGCTGAGCAGGCGTTTCGCGATGTGATCGCCCGCCAGAGCAGCATCCGCAAGAGCCTGGACGAGGCCAAGGCGGCCCTGAAGGACATGCTGGCCAGCTTCATCGAGCGCCTGGGCACGATGTCGGACACCACCGGCGGTTACCAGGCCAAGGTGCAGACTTATGCCGAGCGCATCGAAATGGTCGACGACCTGTCGCAGCTGCCCGCCATCATCAAGGGGCTGCTCGAGGACACGCGCGCGGTGCAGGCGGAGATGCTGCGCGCGCGCGAGGAGCTGCAGCAGGCGCGCCAGCGCGCCACGGACTACGAGGGGCAGATCATGCGCCTGGAGAGCGAACTGGTGGACGTGTCGAACCTGCTTAAATCCGACCAGCTGACCGGCGTTCTCAATCGCCGCGGCCTGAACGAGGCCTTCACTATCGAGAGCGCGCGCAGCGATCGCGATGGCAACCCGTTGTGCGTGGCGCTGCTCGATGTCGACAATTTCAAGTCGCTAAATGACACGCATGGGCATGATGTGGGGGACCGTGCGCTGCAACACCTTGCCGAGATCATCCGGGGCACGGTCCGCCCCACCGACATCGTGGCGCGCTACGGCGGCGAGGAGTTCGTCGTGGTGCTGCCGCAGACGGCAATCGGCATCGCGGTGGAGATCATGACGCGCGTGCAGCGGCAACTGACGCGCAATTTCTTCCTGCAGAACAATGAACGCCTGCTCATCACTTTCAGCGCCGGGGTAACCGAGCGGTTCTCCTACGAGCCGCAGGCGCTGGCGGTGACGCGCGCCGATACGGCGCTCTACCAGGCCAAGGGCACCGGCAAGAACAAGGTGGTGCGCATCTGAAGTGCGCGCCGATAACGGCCACCCAATGGGATTAAGTATTGGCAGTATTTATCTGGTTTTATTAGGTAGTACAGTGACTATTGTATTTAAGTGGCAGTATTTTATGTCCTAGAATAGGCAGTGTGCGCGGCGTGAGCCGGCCCACCCCCACATGAGTCAAGGCCTGACCGGTGAGGCGGCTATTGGTCAGGCCTCGACCGGTGCCTCGCAGAGTGCCAGGATGTCCTCGGGGTCAAGCTTGAGACTCGCCAGCACGAACGCCTCGTTGTCCGCCCATTCGACGCACAGCCCGCCACCGGCGCGAATCGAGATCACCTGCTCCACCAGCAGGCCGAATGCGACCAGCCGCCGATTGACGGGCTCCGTGCCGCGGCGACCGGCGGCCACGGCGGCGTAGATCGGTGAATTTCGCAATCATCACGGCCTTGCCGCAGTCGCGAAACAGCGCATAGGTCTGCGCTTCATCGCGCTGGATCACCGGCACATGCGCGGCGATCTGGGCGGCGGTCTCCGCCAGCGCGGCTGCTTCGTTGAGCAGGCGCTCGAGGGGCGCCCCTGGAGCGGCGGGAAATGCCTTGCGCAGCAACAGCCCGGCGGTGAGGTTGGCCACCGCCCGCACGCCCAGCAGCGCCAGCGCATCCTGGATATTGCGCGCCTTGCGGGCCAGGCCGTAGAAGGGCGAGTTGACGGTGGCGAGCGTGGCGCCGGCGAGCGCAACGTCCTTGCCGATGATGGCGGCCAGCCGCTGCAGGCTGGGTGCGTCCTGGTTCATCTCGGCGGAAAACTGCGCGATGATCGCGGGGCAGGGCGGGATCGGCAGTTGGCGCACGAGCAATTCAGCGCTGTGATGCGGCGTGTCGGTTGCTGCTGAAGGGGCTTCGTTCATTGGCAATTCCTCATGGAGCGCCACGGAGTGTTCATGGCGCCTGGACAGTTCTCGACCGCATCGCGGCATTCTTGAGCTGCCCCCAGGCTGCGCCCTACGCGGCCTCCCGTTCCAGATCGTTGGTCCAGGCCATGGCGCGCATCAACGCCGTGTTTACGTGCTCGGAAGTGATGCCGGGCAGTCTGGCTACGCAGGCGGCGGCGCCGCTCGCATCGTTGTTCTCCACCGCTTCGCACAGGTCGAGGATCGCGCCCAGGACGCCTTCTCGCGTTTCAAGCGCCGCGCGCACGTCGGGCACGATGTTCAGGGTCGCGGTGATCTGGAGCATGGGTACCTGCAGCAGCACCGGCATGAGCGAGAGGATTCCGGCCATGAAGGCCCGGTCCTCCTGGTCGCGATCAACCCCTGGCAGGCAGGCTGCGAGCAGTTCCATGAAGCGGCCGCGCGAGGCGGCGAGCTGCAGCAGCGGGCTGTTGTGTCCGCCGCTATGGGAGGTATCGGCGTAGGCCAGCAGCTGCAGCCAGCGCTGCAACTGGCGCCGGCCGAGCACGGCAATGGCCTGATGCACCGAGGTGATCCTGCGTCGCACGCCGCTGGCGGCCGAATTGGTCAGCCGCAACAGGTTGAGCGTCAGGCCAGGCTCCGATTTGAAGGCCGCCTCGAGCATGCGCGGGTCGGAGTCCTCGAGCACCAGCCCGTGCTGGCGATTCAGGCTGAGTTCGGATTGCGACAGTTTCTTGCCCGCGATCACCGTCGGCCTGGCGAAATGGTAGCCCTGGAAATATTCGAAGCCGAGATCCAGGCAAAGCCCCACCTGCGCGTGGTGGTCGACTTTTTCCGCCAGCAGCCTGACTGGCCATTGGCGCAGTGTCGCGACGAGCGTGCGCAGGCGCGCGATGTCCATGCCCATGACGTCCACCTTGACGATGTCGGCCATCTCCAGCAGCGGGCGGTGCTTTTCCTCGAAGGCAATGAAATCGTCCAGCGCCAGTTGGAAGCCCATGTCCTTGAGGTCGCGGCAGCGCCGCGTGATCTGCGGGGTGATCTCGACGGTTTCTAGCGCCTCCAGCACGAATTTTCCGCGCGGCAACAGCTCCAGCGCGTCGCTCATCAGCATCCTGGCATCCAGATTGACGAAGCCAAGATATGGGCCGAGCGCGGCCTCGATGCCAAGTTCGGAGAACACGTGGCTGAGCACTGTGGCGGTGGCGGACAGGTCGTCGGTGATGACGGTGCCGTTGGTGTGGCCGGAGCGAAACAGCAGTTCGTAGGCGTACAACTGCTGGCCGCGGTCCAGAATCGGCTGGCGGCCGATGAAGATGTCCTGCGTCCGAAGTTCCATCTACGCGTTAACGGCGGGTGGGAACCGATCTTGAGTGATGTTGGCGCGTCGAGGCTGCCGTCGGAAATTCAGCAAGTATCCCGTCGAAAGTTGAAGCATCTTGGATGCCGCGATCGGCACTTCGATCAACGATCACTCAGCCACTTCAATAAATGGCCTGCCTCGCCGCTGGCGTACGCTATCTTCCGGTGGGCGCCACATTATTTGCAGTGGCGTGCGGCCTGCGCGCACTGGTGGCTATGGGGTAGGGGCACTCGCAGTCTGGATGAGCCGCTGCACCGTGGCACAGAATGCCTCGACTTCGTCGGCCTTGAAGATGAGCTCGTGCACGCCGGCCTCGGCGGCCTTTTCGCGCAAGGTCTCGTCGATGAAGCCCGAGGCCACCGCCACCGGCAGGTCGGCTCGAATGCGTCTTGTTTCGCGCGCCACCTCCAGCCCCGACATCGCGGGCATGTTGTAGTCGGTCAGCACTAGGTCGTAGCTGGCCGGATCGGCGCGCAGCGCCGCCAGCGCCACTCGCGGCTCGCTGATGGCATCGACCCGGTAGCCGCGCCGTTCCAGCAGCCGCTTGATCAGGGAGAGCAACGAGGCATCGTCATCCAGGTAGAGGATGCGCTGTCCGCCATCCAGGCTGAGTACAGGTGTCGCAGCGATGGGGCCGGCATCGGGTAGGGAAACGGACTTGGCTGGTACCACCGGCAGGTAGATGGTGAAGGTGGCGCCCTGGCCCGGTTCGCTCTCGATCGTGATCATCCCCTGGTGCGCCTGCACGATGCCGTGCACCACCGACAGGCCGAGCCCGGTGCCCTCGTTCACCGCCTTGGTGGTGAAGAAGGGCTCGAAGATGCGCGCGCCCGTGGCCGCATCCATGCCCGGCCCGGTGTCGCTCACTGTGAGCCGCAGCGTGCGTCCCGGGTGCTGCTCATAAAGTCGCTGCAGCGCGGGATAAATCTTGGCCAATGCCGCATCCAGCACCACGGTGTCGAGCACGATGCAAAGGTCGCCGGGCCCCTCGCGCATGGCCTGCATGGCATTGGTGCCCAGGTTGATGAGCACTTGCTCGAGCTGGGTGGCATTACCCAGTACCGCGGGCAGGTCGGCCTCGCAGCGAACCTCCACGCTCAGGCGCGCCGGCAAGGTGGCGCGCAAGAGCCGCGCGGCCTCTTCGACCACCGGGGCCAGGTCGAGTGTGGCGCGCTCGGAGGGCTGGCGGCGGCTGAAGGTGAGGATCTGCTGTACCAGGTCGCGGGCACGGTTCCCGGCCTTGCGGATTTCCTCCAGGCTCTCCAGCGCCACGGGGTTGTCCGCGGAATCCTGGCGCGCCAGCTCCAGGTTGCCCAGGATGGTGGCCAGGGCGTTGTTGAAGTCGTGGGCGATGCCTCCCGCCAGCGTGCCGATCGCCTGCATTTTCTGCGATTCGCGCAGTTGCTGCTCGATCGCTTCGTGTTTGGCCTCGGTCCGTTTTCTGTCGGTGATGTCCCTCGAAATCTTGGATGCTCCAATGATGTTTCCTAGCCTGTCCCGGATGGGCGAGACGGTCGCGGAAATGTCCACGAGGCGACCGCTCTTGTGTTGGCGCACGGTATCGAGGTGCACCATCTCGTCGCCGCTGGAAATCCGGGCAAGGATTATGCGTTCCTCGTCAAGGCGATCCGGGGGGATGATGATCTGCATGCTCTGGCCGATGGCCTCGGCGGCGGTATAGCCGAACATGTTTTCGGCTGCAGGGTTCCATGTCTTGATCGTGCCGTCAATTGACTTGCTGATGATGGCATCGCCGGAATTCTCGATGATGGCTGCGAGTCGTGCCTGCGTTTCTGCGCCGTGTTCGCGATCGGTCATGTCGCGAATAAAGCACAGGACAAACCCCGGTTGGCTTTCACTCTGCGTGGTGGTTACTTCGACCGACCAAAGCTCGCCGTCCCGGGTCCGGTGCTGGGCTTCATAATGGTCGCTGCCGTAGCGCGCGACCTTGGAGACATGCGTCGCGACAAGAGAACCTTTGGCCGGAACTTCCAGGTCGGAGACGCGCATTTTCAGCAATTCATCGCGCCGGTAACCGGAGCGCCGAACGTATGCCTCATTGACATCGACGATCTGCCCCTGCAGGTTGGTGACCCAGAAGGCGTCGAAGCTGCTTTCGACCACGGCGCGATAGCGCGATTCGTAATCGCGCTCTTGCCGCAGCATCCACCAGATCGCCCAGCTGGTCAGCAGCGTCATCAGGAGCGCGGCCAGGAAAATGCGTTGCTGTAAGGTGTTGAGCGGTGCAAATGCTTCAGCGGCAGGCATGGTGATACCCATGTTCCAGTTCGCCTCGGGAATTCGCTTGCTGGAATTGAGCACGCGCTCGCCGCGAGGGTTGGTGTACAGAGCATAGCCCTCGAAGCCTTCGATAAAACGGTCGGTCTGTGGCACGACGCCGGGCGGGGAAAGCGGTGTCATGATGCGCGATTTTTCCGTGGCGGTGATAACCAGGCGGTTCTTGACATCGATGAGCATGTAGCCCCCCGTACTGCCGTAATGTTGGCTGGAGATCCGATCCAGGAAATTGGGTTTTTGCAGGTCGGTCACACCGGATAGGGCGCCGATGACCTGGCCTCCGGCGAGCCGGATGGGAACCGAAATGACAAAAACCGGCGCGGCGAGCTTTTCACCGAGCACGGCTTTGCCAACGCTCGCCTTGCCTTCCTTGAGCGCGGCAATGATGTGGTCCCGGTCCCCGACACTCAGGCCGACTCTGTCCGCGCGCGGACTGGCGGCAACGATGGTGCCTTCGGGGCGGGTAACAAACACCCCGGCGTTGAACAACATCTGCAGGATGGGGTAGTCCTCGAGCTTGCGCTGCAAGAACGCCGGATCGTCGGTTGCAGTCGAATCAATACCGCGGGCGACGATGTCCAGCGCGCCGAATCTGGCTTTTATTTTCTCGCCGATCTCGGCGGCCGCGAAGGTGGCCGCCGCGAACTGCGCTTCCCCCAATTGATGCTTCATGTCCTCGCGCACTGCATGGCTGATGTAGAGCGCCAGCAACCAGATGCTGAGCACGAAGATGCCGAAGGTGAGCACGAGCAGGCGTGTTCTGAGCGATGTCAGGCGCAAAACTTCGGGTACGCGCCAGTGCGTGCGGGGGGCGGGGGACGGTGATCGCTGCGACTGCGGCATGAAGTCACCTCAGGTAAAGTTTCGCTGTGTAACGAACAAGCTAACTCGGACAGCTTGCGCCGTTTGGCGAGTCGACGCCAGCGCCAAACGGTGAAACAAGGGGGGGAAAGTCCCTTTGTTCTAAAAGCGAAAGAAGAAAAGGGGGCAGACAAAGAAAAGGGGCCAGCCTGGCCCCTTTGTTCCAGGGAGTCGCGTTCTTCGGAAAGATCGGCCATCCAAGCACTCTTTCGCCTGTGTTTGAATTGCACGAACGGGCCGCCATGATGCAGTTGAAGACGAATCGTCGCGCTGCGTCCGACGGGCTTCGGTCTGTTGGCGTATTTCGCATCGTCATGTGTTCTTCAACGCGCCTCTGCTTGTCGGCCGGGTGCGGCTCGTTCTTGCCGGCTCCATTGTTCTGCCATTGGCAGCACTTCGCGCCTGAACCATGACCTGAATTCGCCCTCGCTCGGGAATTGGAAATCCCTGCCCTCGAACTCGACCCTGCAGGATTTTTCAACGGCGGCCCGCCTGACAGGCGAGTGGCCACCGTCGACGGCGAATGTGCCTCCGAGTTCGCCCAACATTTGCGTGAAGAGGTCGGTGTGTGCGGCGAACTTTTTTGCTTGCGACAGCAGCGAGGCCATTTTCTGCTTGTCGATTAACAGGTGCCTGACATCGAAATCGCGTGCAATCTTCGGCACGACCCGTGCCGGGTTGGCATCGCTACCCAACACGCGTATGGCTTCATTGAGCGCGCGCGCGGCTGCGCGCTCCCGCGCGAGGATGAGCTTGCGGGCGAAGTCCACGATCTTGTCGTTTCGGCCGAAATAGGCGTGGAGGAAATCCTTCTCCATCAGGCAGGCCACCGCTTCGCGGTCGTCGAACGGCCGCGTCTCCAGCAGGTAGGCGCGATAGGTGTTGGCGAGCTTCCAGGAAAATTGTGTCAGTCGTTGCTCCAGCTCAGCGAGGTCGGGGTAGTAGTGAAGCGCTACACGCCAGTCCTTCTCCAGGGGGTCTTCTCCCGGCGGGGTCTTTTCCTCTACGTCGCTGAACTGGCTGCCGCGCGATTGCGTCCCTGCGCCGCGCAATTGGTCGTATTGCCTGCGAGCATCCTGGTTCGACAGGATGGCATGGGCTTCGTTGAGCTCGGACATGTAGGCATGCGCTGCTTCGCGCGACCCGCCGAACCGGTCCGGGTGGTAGCGCTGCGCGAGCGCCCGGTAGGCGGCCTTGATCACGATGTCCTGGGCGTCCGGCATGACGCCGAGGGTCGCGTAGTAGTCTTTTTCCGGACTCGTCGGCATGGGATGGCGGTGCGCTATTGGCGGGGCCCGTGGTTCAGGCGACGATGGACAAGCGGTTTTTGTCGCTGGACTGGACAGTTACATCCTTGCCATCGAAGACCATGGAAACGGTGGCATCCGTCTCATGCAGGCCCGACAACCCCGAATGCGCGGCATAGTGGGCAATGGCACGGGTCATGCGCGGTGAGGGTTCGGGCCGCGCTTCGGTGATGCGGGAGAAGGCGTGGGATTCCCCGGGAGCTGCGCTGCCTGTTTCGTCCTCGCCAAGGGCGGCGCGAATCCGGGCGGCAATCTGCTCCGCCTGCGCATCCTTGGCGGTCTGCGGTGAGTCGGTGCGTTGCTGCGACGGTGCGAGGTGCTTGCTCAGCGTGGCCAGGTCCTGGATCTGGCGGGCAAGGTCCGGGTGCTCGCTGAGCAAGGTGGCGATGCTGCGTGCATCCGGCGGAGGTGATGTCCGAGGAGCGATCAACGCGGCGGCCGATGCCTGGGGCGCGGCGTTCAGGCCGTTCGTGATGGCGATTTCCCCCGTGCGTGTGTCCACCTCGATGGCGAGGCGATTGCGCGAATTGATCGCTCCCTGGGGCAATAGGGGTTTGAGTTTGCCGGCCAGTTCGCGCGACAGCTTGTCGACATTGTCTGGGGTTGGCGGCAGGGATTGCGACAAACGGGACATGCGCCTTCCCTGCTCGGAGATGCGAACTGCATCCACGGAGCTTCTACTGGCCAGGGCCGCGCCAGCCGACCCGCCGGCCAAGCCCGGCCTGGCCAGCTTCGACGGTGTCTTCAGGCCGTGGGATGGCAGGATGGGGTCAAGGCTCATGTGGGTGCGGCCCGATGGGGCCAATGAAACGGTACCTGGTCTGGAATGGACAAATCACAACCCCGCGGGTCGGCATCGATCATGCAAGTGTGCACAAGGCCGGCGGATGGCAATCGTGCAATTAGCGCAGGTTTTGCGGGGGTGCTTGCTGGCGGCGTGAAAGGGAATTGCGACGCAATTGCCTTTCTCCTCATCGCATTGCCGGGTAACAGTGCATGCGATAAACAAGCCTCAAGTTCCAGGCCACGCCGTCGATAACTTCCTCAACACGAGGCAGTCAACGCGTTCTTCCGGTCAAGGTAACCTTCAAGCAAAGAGGTACAGTCAGGACATCGCCCCAACAAGCCGCTGTTGTGCGCGCCCCTCGCGGGTGCACCTGATGCGGACGGAAGATGACCACTCTCAACCCGAAGTTTGAGGGTTACCTTGACCAGAGGAACGCGCGCCTTGTTGACGCCATGAGGATAGGCGATGTCAGTATTCTGGCTATGTATCAAATAGCAGAATAGGAATTTACGTTAAGGTGTCAGTAAATCCCATTACATGATGCCGTGCTGTGTGACGTAATGCGCGACTTCCACGTTGTTTTTCACGCCCAGTTTTTCGAGGATGCGCGCGCGATAGACGCTGACGGTCTTGGGGCTGATGGACAGCGCTTCGGCGATCTCCGACAGGCGCTTCCCAGAGGCGATCAGGCGCAGCACCTGGAACTCCCGGTTGGACAGCAGTTCGTGCGGTGCGTCGGGCATGCGCTCGGATACCCGGTCGGCGAGCAACTGTGACACTTCCGGACTGATGAATTTCTTTCCTGATGCGACCTGGGTGACGGCCTCGATGAGTTTCTCGGGCGCGCTGTTCTTGTTCAGGTAGCCCATGGCGCCGGAGCGCAGGGCGCGAACGGCGTACTGGTCTTCCGGATAGAGGCTCAGCATCAGTACCGGCAGGTTGGGAAATTCCTTGTGGATGATCTCCAGCGCATCCATGCCGTTCTTGCCGGGCATGTCGATGTCGAGCAGCAGCACCACATGGGCGCCGCGCGGCAGGACGTTGCGCAGCTCGCGGTAATTGGCGGCTTCGGCCACCACCTCGATGTTCCCCAACTCCGAGAGGATCTGGTGCAGGCCGCGGCGCACGATTGCGTGGTCGTCGCACAGGACGACGCGAATCACGGTTGACCTCCCCGCGATACCGGCAGCGACAGCATGACGGTGGTGCCCTGGTTCGGTGAGCCGTGGATCTCGATCCACCCGCCCAGGCCAGTGGCCCGCTCGCGCATGCCGCGAATGCCAAAGCGCTCGCTGCGTTCGAGGTCGGCGGGCAGGATGCCGGCGCCGTTGTCGCTGATCTCCAGCGACACCGTCCGGGTGTCGGCAAACAGCTCGATCTCGACGTGCGTCGCTTTCGCATGCTTGGCGATATTGGTCAGCGCCTCCTGGCAGATGCGGAACATGGCGGTGCACCGGGCTTCGGTCAGCGCGATCTTTTGCTGGTTGGTACTGAACGAGCAGTCGGTGTCGTAATTCTTGCGAAACTGCAGGGCCAGCCATTCGAGCGCCGCGACGATGCCCTGGTCGAGGATGCTGGGTCGCAGGTTGTGCATGATGCGGTCGCTTGCAGCGCGCGCGGACTCGGCGAGCGCAGCCATGGTGTCGATGCGGGCCACCAGGTCGGCAGGTTCCTTGTGCCGGGCACGCAGCGTGGCGAGCTCGAATTTCAGCCCGGCAAGGATGCCGCCGATTTCGTCATGGATCTCCCGGGCGATGGACTTGCGCTCTTCTTCGCGCACGCTTTCCATGTGTGTGCCCAGTTGGCGCAATTCTTCTCTTGATTGAGCCAGGGCGCTTTCAGTCATCTTCTGCTCGGTGACGTCGATCAGCGCGCCCTCCCACAGCACGCTGGACGTGTTGAGCTTGCGGGGACGGCCGGCCAGCGCAACCCACACCGTATGGACTCCCTCCGCTGGCAATAGTCGGCCATCCCAATGAACGCTGGTCAGGTCGTGCGCGGCACGCGCAAGCGCGCTGCGGAGCGTGTCCCGGTGCGATGGTTCGATGCGATCGAAAAAGGACGCCCCGTCGGCGAGCAGCTTTTCCGCAGGGACTCCGAGCAGTGATGCTGCCCCCTCGCTGGCATAGCGAAAGCGCAGGATGCTCTCCCACACGTTGTGCTCCATCTGGAACACCATGCCGGGCAGGTTGCTGGCGATGCCGCGCAGGCGTTCCTCGCTGTCGGCCAGTGCGTCCTCGGTTTCGCGGCGGATGCGCCGGGTTTCGGCGGCGCGCAGGCTGCGCTGCAGCGAAGGCAACAGCCGGCCCAGGTCGGACTTGAGCACGTAGTCGTCGGCCCCTTCGCGCATGGCCTCGACCGCAACGTCCTCGCCGATCTGTCCGGAGACGATGATGAACGGCGCATCGAGTCCGGAGGCCTGATGAATGTGCAGCGCCTCCTTGGCGCTGAATCCGGGCAGGTTGTGATCGGAAATCACCACATCCCAAGGCTCGGATGCAAGCGCCGCGCGCATGCCGGTCTCGTCTTCGACGCGATGGGCTGAGACGTTGAATCCGCCCTGACCGACCAGGCGGCTGATCATCGCCGCATCGAATGCCGAGTCCTCGATGAGCAACAGTCGGAGTGGTATTGCGCTGGCGCTCGCCCCCTCGTGTAAGGGGGGGCGGCCAAGTTCGGCGTGGTCAGCGATCTCGCGCGGCCCCATGCGGGCTCCGGGTTAAAAGCGGCATCGAAGTAATGGGGAAACGGCGCGTTATTCCAACGATCAGATACGAGTGATGCCGAAATAATGGGGGTGCATGAAGAAGTGTGAATGGCAAGGCGCCCCAAGGTGGCGATGAATCGTAACACAGGAGGCACGGCGTTGGAATCTGTGACGGTGACGGCGGCGGAGGCGAAATCCCACATGCAGCTGGACCGCATTGCATCGACATTTGTGAAGCACAGCTTCGAGTGCTCGCAGCAGTTGTCGGCGGCCGAGGGCGAGCTGGTTCGCTTGCAGACGCTGCTGGACGATGCCATGGGCCAGATGGCCGAGGCATTCGGGCGCCTCGTCCCCGGCGGCGCCGGCACTGATGAATGTGCGTCGGATGTCGTGGTGACAACGCTGCAATACCAGGATATTTGCTCGCAGCTGGTTGCGCACTTGCGCGAGCGGCTGGCGCGCACCGGGGCGCTGGTGAATGGATTGCATATTCCGTTCGAGGCGGCGATGGCCGCCACGCGCGGCGACCCCACGACCATCGCGTTGGCGTCTTCGCGGGTCAACACCATGGAAGCGATGCTGGTCGATGCCCGGCGCGCGACCGCGAGCGGACCCGTGCAGCAGGCGCAAGTCGGCTGCGGCGACGTGGAATTATTTTGATGTCCGGCCCAATGCCACACACATCGCCACAGTTCATTGTGAAAGAACAGGAAAAACCATGATCAGAACCATTCTGGCTGTAGATGACTCCGCAACCATCCGGCAGATGGTTGCGTTCACGCTCAAGGGCGCCGGTTACGAGGTGCTCGAAGCGAGCGACGGCCAGGATGGACTGGAGAAGGCCAAGGGTCGGCAGGTGAGCCTGGTGCTGACCGACCAGAACATGCCGCGCATGGACGGGCTGACCATGATCCGCTCGCTGCGCGGGATGCCGGAGTACCGCAGCGTGCCCATCCTGGTGCTGACCACGGAGTCTGGGCAGGACATGAAGGCCAGGGGCAAGGCGGCAGGGGCGACCGGGTGGCTGGTCAAGCCCTTCGATCCACGCCGCCTGGTGGACGTGGTCAAGAAGATCATTGGTTGAACGCGCGGCTGATGGCCGGGAATTGCCGGAAATAACCTCACAGATCGGATGGAGCCAGCATGTCAAATCCCACAGACGACAGCATGGACATGTCGCAGTTCCACGGTGTGTTTTTCGATGAGGCGGCCGAGCACCTCGATCGCATGGAAGGCCTGTTGCTCGAAATCGATATCACCTCCGCCGATACCGAGCAGCTGAATGCCATTTTCCGCGCGGCCCACTCCATCAAGGGCGGGGCGGCCACCTTCGGTTTCACCGACGTCACCGAATTGACGCACGAAATGGAAACCGTGTTCGACAAGGTCCGCAAGGGCGAGATGGCCCTGATTGCCGACCTTGTGGATGTGTTCCTCGCCTCCGGCGACACGCTGAAGGCGCTGCTGGCGCACCGGCGCGGCGATGGCGAAGCCGTGCCGCTGGAGGAAGTCGAGGCGTTGTGTCTGCGCCTTCGCGCCTTCCTGGCGAGCGAGGAGGAGCGCGAGGGCGGTGCATCGGGCACTGGACGCGGTGGCAAGGCGCGTCAAATGATCGAATTGGCGTTCGGCCCCCTCGACGAGGGATTTGCCAGCAAGAGCGTCGATGGCGTGATCGCCGACTTGGCCGATTTCGGCAAGCTCGAGGAAATGGTTGAGCCGCAGGATGGCGGCCCGGCCACGCAAAGGCGCTTCCGCATGCTCACCGAAGTGAGCTTGTCCGACATGAACGACACGCTCGGCTTCATGGTGTCGCCGGACAAGGTCAAGGTTAGTCTGGTGGAGGAACAGGCTCAGGGTGGAGAGCCTTCTGCAACCAGTGCAGGGGCGGCTTCGGAGGCAACGTCCGTGGGCGACGAGGGATTCGGCCTGTTCGTCGATGCCGCCACGCTGCCCGCCAACCAACCGGTTTCGCAGCCGGTTGGGGTTGTGTCCGGCAGTGTCACTCCGATCAAACCCGCTGCCAAGGCGACCCAGGCGCCGGCCGCGCCGTCTGGAGAGGCGGCGTCGATTCGCGTCAGCGTGGACAAGGTCGACCAATTGATCAACCTGGTGGGAGAGCTGGTCATCACGCAGGCCATGCTCGCGCAGACGGCCTCCGAGGCCGACCCGGTGCTCTACGAGGCCTTGTTCAACGGCTTGGCGCAATTGCAGCGCAATACGCGCGACCTGCAGGAATCGGCGATGTCGATACGCATGATGCCGATGTCGTTCGTGTTCAGCCGCTTCCCCCGCGTGGTGCGCGATGTGGCGGCCAAGCTGGGCAAGGACGTGGAGCTGCAGACCATCGGCGAGGGCACTGAACTGGACAAGGGATTGATCGAACGCATCATCGATCCGCTCACCCACCTGGTCAGGAACAGCCTAGATCACGGGCTGGAGTCGCCGGAAGAGCGCGTGGCCAAGGGAAAGGTCAGGAAGGGAACCATCACGCTGCGCGCCTCCCACCAGGGCGGCTCGATCGTGATCGAGGTCAGCGACGACGGTCGCGGCCTGCACCGAAGCAAGATCCTGGGCAAGGCCCGGGAGCGCGGCATGGAGGTGTCCGACGACATGACCGACCAGGACGTCTGGAAGCTCATTTTCGAGGCGGGCTTCTCGACGGCGGACCAGATCACCGACGTGTCCGGGCGCGGCGTGGGCATGGACGTGGTGCGGCGGAACATCCAGGAGATGGGCGGCCGGGTGGAGATTGAAACAACGGCCGACATCGGGACGCGCATCTCCATCAAGCTGCCGCTCACCCTGGCCATCCTGGACGGCATGTCGGTCCGGGTCGGGGAGGAGGTGTTCATCATCCCGCTCGCCTACATCTCGGAGTCGTTGCAGCCCAGCCCGGATGCCATGCGCTCGCTGCATGGCAACCAGCATGTGGTGGCGGTGCGCGGGGACTACCTGCCGGTGTTGTCGCTGGCACAGGCATTCAACGTAAAGGCGGATGTCGAACAGTATGAGAAGGGCATCCTGGTGATCATCGAATCGGAGGGCGCCAAGACCGCGCTGTTCGTCGATTCGCTGGTGGGGCAGAACCAGGTGGTCATCAAGAGCCTGGAGACGAATTACCGGAAAGTGTCCGGCATATCCGGGGCCACGATCATGGGGGACGGGCGTGTCGCCATGATCGTCGATGTCGCGTACCTGGTCGGGTTGGCAAACAGCCGGCTCGACAAGGCGGCGTGATGGGCGGGGCGATCAGCATGCAACGTGAAAAGAACAGAAACACATTGAATCCATTCAGCCGGCCGGTTCAAACACAAGGAGACGACAAATGATGCTTCAACAGGCAAACCAGACGAGCGCCAAAGCCGCGGCCGGCGCAGACGTGCAGGCCAACGAATTTCTCACCTTTCGTCTTGGGGCCGAGGAATACGGGATCGAGATCCTCAAGGTGCAGGAGATCCGCGGCTGGGAGCAGCCGACCACCATCGCCAACTCGCCCGACTTCATCAAGGGCGTGATCAACCTGCGCGGCACCATCGTGCCGATCGTGGATCTGCGCATCAAGTTCAACCTCGGCAGCGCGGAATACAACCAGTTCACCGTGGTGATCATCCTCAACGTGGCCAAGCGCGTGGTGGGTGCGGTGGTGGACAGCGTGTCGGACGTGCTGACGCTGACGGGCGAGCAGATCCGCCCGGCGCCGGAATTCGGCGGATCGCTCGACATGAAACACATCGTTGGCCTGGGTACGGTCGATGAGCGGATGTTGATCCTGCTGGACATCGAGCGGCTGATGTGCAGCAGCGACATGGCGTTGATGGACGGTGGCACGGCGCAGTAGGAGCGAATACCGGATTGGCACAGGACTGCTGGAACCGAACCCAAAAAATGTTTGAGGAGCAACACAACATGGCAACGAAACTCGCAAAACGCGGCGCTGCGGCGCCCACGGATCAGGCTGACTCGTCGGCGCATGAATTGGAGCTGATGGACATGCGCGGGCAGTTGGCTGCGATAGGCAAGGCGCAGGCGGTGATTGAGTTCTCTTTGGACGGGAAGATACTGAATGCGAACGACAACTTCCTGAAGACGCTGGGGTACACGC
>CANJRC010000008.1 GCA_947476535.1 Betaproteobacteria bacterium | reverse complement strand
TCGGCCTGGCCCATGAGGAACGAGGCGGCGGCCGCGAGTTCGTCGGCGACGGCGATTTCCGTGATCAGCAGCGGTTTGCCGAAGAGGTCGCCATCGCCTATTCGGCTGACCAGCGCCTGCAGTCCGGCGCAGCCGATGGCGATGCCGGTCACGCCCATGCGCCACGGGCGTCCGGCGCTGTCGTTGATGATGACGGCGACATTCGCACTCCATCGTGCCTGCAATGCGGCGCGCAGGCGCTCTGCGCTGGCGTCGGAGTCCTCGGGCAGCAGGAGCACACGCGGGTCCTCGGCGTCATTGACGATATTGGACTGGTCGATCCCGGCATTGGCGTAGACATGGCCGCGACGATTGCGCGTGATCAGGACGTTTTTCGCGCAGCGCACCACGTCGGTGGATTCGCGCAGCACCAGTTCCACGAAGCGCGGGTCCTTGCCGCAGGTGGTCGCGAGTTCCAGCGCGCGCGCGCCCGGGGTCACCGCGCCGAGCCGCACGTAGCGGTCTTCGGCCTTGGAAATGACTTTTTGCGCGACGGCAATGACGTCGCCATCCAGCAGGCGGGCGCCATCGCGCTCCAGCGCCGCATGGATTAAAGCCCCGATGTCATCGCCGGGTTCGACCAGCGGAAATCCGGGTAGCGCCTTGAGCAGAAGCTCCGGGTGCACTTATTTCAAGCCGGTAATGCGGATGCCCGCGCCTTCGACCTTGTAGCGGCGATTGATCGAAATCAGGATGGAGGTCAGCGCTTCGGCCGCGGCCGAATTGGCGAGCGGACCGGCGTGGATGCCGCGCATGCCGGCGGCCTCGACAAGCTTGATGACTTCTTCGCGTGCCTCTTCACTGTCGCCGCTGACCAGCACGTCGCAGTCCATCACATGCGAGAGGTCGGAGAGATGATGCGCGGAGATGTTCTGGAATGCCGAGACGACGCGCACCGACTCACCCAATTCGGCCTGCAATGCCGCGACTGCGGAGCCACCGGATGGGAGCTGCACGCGCGCGACCTTCGGCGGCACCAGCGGAACGGTCACGTCGACCAGGATCTTTCCTTCGAGCGCCGACTTCACTTCCATTGCCGTTGGGCGTTGCCCGGAATAGGGGACCGCAAGCACGACAATATCGGCCTGCTGTGCGGCTGCCAGATTGCCGTCGCCCGAGACGCGCTGGGCGCCGATCAGCGTGTTCATCTGCGCCGCCGACGCATCGGCGCGTTCCTTGGAGCGCGAGCCGAGGATCACCTTGTAACCGGCGTTGGCCCAGCGAACTGCCAGTCCGCCACCTTCGGCACCCGTGCCCCCCAGTACTGCGATTGTCTTTGCCATGTTCCCTGTCTATGCCTGCGTCAATTGAAAAGTCTTGGATCGCGTGGAGCCGGTACGGGCGAATTTCCCGGCCCGCGGTTCCACGGTCTTGGTGAGCGGTGCTGCACCGTAGCTGTGCGCCACCTGCTCCGCGGCCGGCGAGCCATACAGCGTGGAGCGCTGGCGTGGCACACGGCCGATCGAGCGGATCAATTCGTCCATCGCCTCGGGCGGCATTTCCTGGCCGTGTTGGGAGCCAGCGGCGCGTGAGATGCTCTCGTTCATCAGCGTGCCACCCAAGTCGTTGACGCCCGCGGCGAGCGCGAGCTTTACGCCTTCGGGGCCGAGCTTGACCCACGAGGCCTGGATGTTGGGGATGAGCGGGTGCAACGCGAGGCGCGCCACGGCATGCATCAGAATCGCTTCGCGCAGCGTCGGTCCGCGCCGCGCCCGGCCCTTCATGAACAGCGGGGCTTCAGCCGCGACGAAGGGCAGGGGCACGAATTCCGTGAAGCCGCCGGTGGATGCCTGCAGGTCGCGGACGGCGAGCAGGTGCCGCGCCCAGTGCTCATAGCGCTCCATGTGGCCGAACATGATGGTGGCCGTGGTGCGCAGGCCGAGGCGGTGCGCCGTCTCCATGACGGAGAGCCAGGCGCCGCTGGAAATCTTGTCCGGGCACAGGATGGCACGCACATCGTCGCAGAGGATTTCCGCGGCGGTACCCGGCAGCGTGGCAAGCCCCGCCTGCGAGAGTTCGCGCAGGAACTCGCCGACGCCAAGGCCGAGCGTGCTCGCGCCCTGGGTGACCTCCAGCGGCGAGAAGGCGTGGATGTGCATGTCCGGCAGCGCCGCCTTGATCTCGCGGGAAATCGCCAGATAGGTTTCCCCGGTGTAGTCGGGATGGATGCCGCCCTGCAGGCAGACTTCGGTCGCGCCGCGCGCCCAGGCCTCCTGTGCGCGGCGCACCACTTCCTCGACCGGCAGGTCGTACGGGTCGCCGCGCAGGCTCTCGGCCATGCGCCCCTTGGAGAAGGCGCAGAACTGGCAGCGATACCCGCACACATTGGTGTAGTTGATGTTGCGGTTGACCACGTAGCTCACGGTGTCGCCATTGGCTGCCTGGCGAAGCGCGTCGGCTGCCGCGCACACGCGCTCGAAATCGCGCCCGCGCGCGCGGAACAGGCTTTCCACTTCTTTCAGTTCGAGGCGCTTGCCATCCTGTGCGCGGGCAATGATTGCGGCCACCGACGATGCCGCCCCGTGATTCGGGTCCAGCGCTGCGGGCAGTCGCGGTGTGTCGGGCGTGCCGACGACCCAGGTGTCCTCGCGGGCGAATCTTTCGCCGTCGCTGGCGCGCAGGGCCTGCGTATAGACGGCGGGCTCCATCCAGCGGGCCTCGAGGTAGTCGGGATACACCGGCAGGCGCGGCACCAGCACTTTGCCCTGGCGATGGGTGGCTATGCGCAGGGCCTCCAGTGCGGGCCAGGCGCATTCCGGATTGACATGGTCGGCCGTGACCGGCGACACGCCACCCCAGTCGTTGATGCCGGCGGCGATCAGTTCCTGGTATTCGTTGGCGCTGAGGTTCGGCGGCGCCTGGATGTTCATCGCCGCGCCGAAGAGGATGCGCGCGGCAGCGATGGTCCACTGCAGGTCCGCGAGTCCCGGTTCGTCCGCGCCGGCGAGCTTGGTGTCGTCCTTGGCGCGGAAGTTCTGGATGATGATTTCCTGCACGTGGCCATGGCGATCGTGCAGGTCCTTGAGCGCGATGAGCGAGTCGATCCGCTCGTCGCGCGTCTCGCCGATGCCGATGAGGATGCCGCTGGTGTAGGGGATGGCCAGTTCACCGGCGAGCCGGATGGTTTCCAGGCGAGCGGCAGGTTCCTTGTCCGGTGAACCGAAATGCACCTGGCCTTTTTCGGTGAGCCGTGGTGACGCAGTCTCCAGCATCAGACCCTGGCTGGCCGATACCTTGCGTAGTTTCGCCAGTTCCTCACGGCTCATCACACCAGGGTTCGCATGCGGCAGCAACTGCGTTTCCTTCAGGACCAGCGCGCACATGGCGGCCAGGTAATCGATGGTGCTCGCATAGCCATGCGCGTCGAGCCATTCGCGCGCCTCGCGCCAACGCAGTTCCGGCTTGTCGCCCAGCGTGAACAGCGCCTCGTGGCAGCCGGCAGCCTGCCCGGCGCGGGCAATGGCCAGCACATCTTCGGGGTCGAGGTAGAGCTTTTCCAGCTTGCTCGGTGACTTGGCGAAGGTGCAGTAGTGGCAGACATCGCGGCACAGGCGCGTCAGCGGGATGAAGACCTTGGGCGAGTAGCTGACGATGTGGCCATGCCCCTGGTCGCGCAGGGCCGATGCCTCGGCAAGCAACTGCGTGAGCGGGGCGGACAGCAAGTGCGCCCTGAGCGTGGCGGTGTTGGTCAATTCAGGCTTTCCCATAAGGTGGCGATGGCGTCGGGGTCAGCGTCAGGGTCAGGGTCAGGGCTTTAGGCCCAGCGTCCTGGCCACGCGCTCCATGGATTTGAGCTTGCCGCCGACCGACATGTCGGCCTGCCCGGAGGGATGAATGGACTCCCACGGTAGCACCAGGTTGTGAAATCCTGCGGCGCGGTAGCGGTCGAGGTTCTCGTTGGTCACGGGCCCGACCGGGCGGCCGATGAATTCGTAGGGTTTCTTGTCCAGGCCATGTTCCAGGCGGATGCGCTCGATTTCCTGCTTGATGGCAATGCATTCTTCAAGCGGAATCGTGGTGCCGTACCAGCCATCGCCACGGATTGCCGCCCGTCGGATGGCCGGTAGCTTGGTGCCGCCGAAGAGCAAGGGGATGCGCGCCGGCTCCTTGGTCAATTGCAGGGACGGGAACGGATACAGTGGGCCTGCGTGCGCCACCGGGCCGTTGCCAGCAAAGAGCTTGGGCAGGATGTCCAGCATTTCCTCGAAGTGCCTGGCCCGCTCCTTGAAGGGCACGCCCAGGGCCTGGAACTCGTCGGCGAGCCAACCCACACCCACGCCGAAGCGAAACCGTCCGCCGGACATCTTGTGTGCTGATAGACAGGCGCGTGCCGTGAGGATGGGGTGGCGCAGCGGCAGCAGGTACACGCCTGAAGAGACCATGAGCTGCGTGGTCGCGCCGATGATGGCGCCGATGGTCACCCAGGAGTCGTACATGCGCTCGTCGCCCGAGAGCACCATGGGTACGCGCGTGGAGTAGGGGTGCTCCATGCCCATGACTTCGGGCGCGACCACGTGGTCGCCGACCCACACGCCCTCGAACCCGAGCGCTTCGGCCTGCTGGCAGATCGGCACCACTTCTTCGGGGCGGTTGCTGTACAGGGTGAAACCGACTGCCATTGCATCTCCTAGGGCTGCGGGCTCAAAAAACCATGGCAGCATCGTTTTCGGGGTCGCAGCGATGTGACGCAGCGGTTAATCGGTCCCGCGCGAAATGGCCTTGATCACGACACATTCTGGTGCGCGGGAATCATATACCAAGTGGGATGCGCGAATGGGTCTCCACTGCAGGATATCGACGGTGCCGAGTCCTTTACCTCGGCACCGTCGCACGGCGCATCAGGCGCGCGGGTCCTTTCGCGCCAGCCAGTCGCGATCCCCAGCCCCGCCATCCACGACGGTGAAGAGCAGGCGGCGATGCGAAATGCGCCAGCCCTGCGGCGTGCGGCGCAGCGTGTCGCGGTACTGGTAGCGGAAGGTGATGCGGCTGGCGTCCTTCTTTTCGTGGTCGGCAATGGCGTAGGCGACGCAGTCGGCCTCGTCGCCGCGCAGCGCCACGCGTACCTGCCCGAGTTGATGATGGGTGTGCTTCGCGCCGCCGGTCTGGCCCTGCCAGCGCCGGCGCAGCGCGTCGTGCCCGACTTCGGCGCCACCGCGGGCGGCACCGTAATCGGTGACGCAGTCTTCGGTGAAGGTCGCGATCACGCGTTCGAGGTCGAATTCGTCGATGGCTTCGCAGTATTCAGATTCGGTGTTGCGAATGGCTTCTATGTCCAAGAGGTCCTGCAGGTTCTTCGCGGTCATGGCGGGTCCTTGCGAGTTGGTGATTTGGGGAAAGCCAAAGTATATTGCGTTCATACCAAAGGGGAGGGGCCAATGGATCTCAAGGGGAAAGTCGCCGTCATTACCGGCGCCAGCAGCGGCATCGGCGCCGGGCTGGCGCGCCATTTCGTCGAGCAGGGCATGCGGGTGGGCCTGTGTTCACGGCGCGCGCCGGTGCTCGAGGAGGGGCCGAATGTGCTGTCGCGCAGCGTGGACGTTGCCGACGAGGCGGCGGTTATTCGCTTCGCCGAGGAGGTGGCGCAGCGCTTCGGGCGCATCGACCTTTGGGTGAACAATGCCGGCGTGGTCGAGCCGATCGGCATGCTGCGCGATCTCGACCTGAAGGCGTTCGCCCGCAACCACCAGATCAACCTCATGGGCGTGGTGCATGGCTCCCGCGCCTTCATCGGCCATGTGCGCGGGCAGCCTCGGCGCGAGGCCGAGTCGGTGTTGATCAACCTGTCGTCGGCTGCGGCGCGCCAGGCGCGGGCTGGTATGTCGGCCTATTCGTCATCTAAGGCGGCGATCGACCGGCTCACCGAAGCAGTGGCCGAGGAGGAGAAGGATGCTGGCATCGTGGCGATGGTCTTGTCACCGGGCATGGTGGACAGCGGCACGCAGGCGGTGGTGCGTTCGATGCCGGTCGAGCGCATGCCGGCATCGGAGAGCAACCGGCGCGCCGCGGCGCTCGGGAAATTCAACAGCCCGGCGCATGTGGCCGGGCATATGCTGAAGATCGCCTTCGATCCTGCCGCGCGTCCGCAGGGCCCTCTCTACATTGTGCCCAATCAGTATTGAATCGAATCGCAGGACGGTATTGCCGAACTGAATTGAAAAAAGGGGATTACGCGTAATGACATCGAATGCTCCAGTGCTCATGAACCGGGATGGCGCCATCGCCATCGTCACCATCAACAACCCGAAGCGGCGCAATGCCATGTCGCCCGAGATCAAGGCTGGCCTCGGGGATGCGTTCGCCTCGCTGAACGACGATGCCAGCTGCCGCGCCATCGTCCTCACCGGGGCGGCCGGCGTGTTTTCCTCGGGCGGGGACATCACCACCCTGGGTCAGGGAACGCTAATGGAAAACCGCCGGCGCTTCGAGAAGTCGGCTGCACTGGTGCGCCTGGTGATTGCAAGCCCAAAGCCCGTGGTCGCTGCGGTCGAAGGCTTCGCCGTCGGCGCCGGCCTCTCGCTGGCCATGGCCTGTGACTATGTGGTGATGGCCTCGAACGCGACGGTGAGTTGCGCCTTCGTCAAGGTCGGGTTGCACCCGGATTACGCGGGGCTGTGGTCGCTGCAGCGGCGCGTGAGCCCCGCCAAGGCGGCGGAAATGGCCATGCTCGGCGACAAGATCGATGGTGTCGAAGCGGGGCGCCTCGGTATCGCCAATCGCGTGGTCGAACCCGGGCAGGCGCTGGGCGTGGCAATGGAGGTGGCGCGCCGCTACACCGAGAATCCGCCGCTTGCCATGGCGCTGATCAAGGCTTCGCTGGCCACGGGCAGCGGCTCGCTGGAGGAGGGGTTGCAAGCCGAGGTGAACTTCCAGCCGGTGCTGATGTCGACCAAGGACCACGCAGAAGCCGTCGCGGCGTTTCTCGCCAAGCGCAAGCCGGTGTTCACCGGGGAGTAGTGGCTCCGGCCCGGGGGCGCGACCGTTGCCATTGTGATTAAATGCGCATAAACTGTGCGCATTCATCTGTAGGGAGTCGCTTGATGCAAACCCAGGCAAAAGCTCCCCGCCAACGCAAGAAGGCGACCAACCTCAGCATTGACGGTGGCCTGATCGATCAAGCGAGGCGGCTCAGGCTGAACTTGTCGCAGGTGCTCGAAGCCGGCCTGGTTGACGCCATTCGCCAGCATGAACGCGTGCAATGGCTGGAGAGAAACCGCGCCGCCCTCGAGGCCTACAACGAGCATGTGGAAAAGCACGGCGTGTTCAGCGATGGATTGCGAACATTCTGATTCATGGCGCAATTCGACGTCTACCGCAACGCCAACCCGGGCTCGAAGTCGCGCGTCCCCTACTTGCTCGATATCCAGTCGGATCTGCTCGACATGTTAAGCACGCGGGTCGTCGTGCCCTTGTGCAAACCCGAGGTGCTCAATGGCAAGCTCGCCGAACGGCTGAACCCCGTCCTGGAAGTGGAGGGGCGCAAATTCGTATTGCTCGCGCCCGAACTGGCTGGTGTGTCGAGAAAAGTGCTTGGCGATTGTGTGGGAAATCTCTCCAAGCACCGTCAGGCCATCATCGCGGCGATTGACCTGGTCATTACGGGCATCTGAAAAGTTCCCGAAAATTGAGGTCCCCACCTTATCCTGCGCCACATTATTGATAATAATGTCCACGTTACTATCCGACGGATGTCCTGCCGCATGGATTCATGATAGTAATTATGGGAGCTCAAATCAGCGTTTCTCCCAGTGCTCGATCAGCACCTGCAGGCTCTGCACGCCGTTGTACTTGTTTACGGATATCCAGGAAGCGGTACTGCAACACAGTCCGGCAAGTTCGCCAGCTTCAATGCGCCGTCGGCAATGCGTAGCGCATGTGCCAGTTCTGGTCCGCCCCCGCCCCGACGTTGGCGATGCGGACGTCAATCACGAACGGCTGCCCGGCAGCCTGCGCTTCTTTGCCGCGCCGGATCGCGGCATCCAGTTCCCCAGGTTCGCGCACGAGCATGCCTTCGATGCCTTGCGCCTTGGCGAGCATCACGAAGTCGATCTCCGGATCGCCCAGGAAGGTCTCCGGGTAGCGGTTCTGCGACTTGAAGCTGCCGCCCCAGGCGGCGAAGTTGGCGCGTACGGTCTGGTACTGGAGGTTGTTCCAGATGATGGTGAGGATGGGCAGGCCGTAGCGCGCCATGGTCCAGAATCCGGACGCGCTATACATCACCGCCCCGTCGCCGAGGCTGAGCACGACCGGGCGGCCCGGCGCGCCGAGTTGCGCGCCGACTGCGGCGCCCACGCCGTGGCCAAGGCCGCCGCCATAAGTCCGTATCATTTGCCAGTCGCTTTCTCCGTAGCCAAAGGGCAGGAGATCGTCGCAGGCACGGAAATTCTCGGAGACGAGCAGGGTGTTCTTCGCCAGGTTGCGCGCCATCGAATCGCCGAGGAGGGCCGGGTGGATCGGATTGTCCTTTGCCAACCGGAGCGCCTGCTCTCTCTGTAGCGCGAGCCGGGCCTGGCTCTGTGCCGCCAGAACCAGCTTGCGCTTGTTGATGTGTGGCAGCTTTGCCTGTTCTGCTGTCCAAAGCGCATTGAGTGCTGTCAGGGTGTGCCGCACGTTGCCCCAGACATCGAGGTCAAGCGCAAAGGTGTTGCCCATCATCGCCGGGTCGTGGCCGATGGCGATGATGGTGCCGGCGTCGGTAAATTTCTCGTCTGCCGGGTTGGCACGGGTGTTCTGGCGGTAGCCGATGCAGCAGACGACGTCGTAGCCCCTGTCCGGAAGGTCGTCGATCATGCCGATGTAGTGGGGATGCTTCAGCGGGAAGCCGCCGTAATCGAAATACCCGACCGCAGTGGGCAGCGCGTAGTTTTCTGATAGCGCCAGCAGTTCGCGTTGTGCGCCGGCTGCCCGGACGTCCGGGCCGACGAGCAGAAGCGGCCGCTCTGCGTTGAGCAGTGCAGCGTGGATCTTCTCGATGGTCGTGCCATTCGGCACCTGCGCCATCTCCAGCGGGCGGGCCGCCTGGATTGTGCCTTCGACCCCTTTTGCATCCAGGGCGGCGGTCGAGAGTGCGAGATAGACCGGGCCGGTGGGCAGGGTCATCGCTTCCTTGAAGGCTCGGCGAGTGGCCATCGGGATGCCGCGCGCGTCCGTCACCTCCCAGCGTCTCTTGGTGATGTCCTCGATTGCGGCTGTTTGTGAGAACCCGGCTGAAGAGGCCACCGTGTTGTGATCGCCGAAGGAGCCCGAGTCCTTCATCGCGGCGGTCACCACCATCGGCGTGCCGTCGAACCAGGCATTCTGCAGTTGGCCCGAGCCTTGGCGGGTGCCGGCCGCGAGATGCACGTTCACGAACGCCGTGCGCCCGGAGGCCTTGGCATAGCCGTCGGCGGCCGACAACACCAGCGATTCGGCCAGCAGGAGGATCGGCTGCACGCCGGGAACGGTGAGGAAGGCGTCGTAGAAGCCCGCTTCCGCGCTGCCCGTGTTCATGAAGGCGTGTTCGACGCCCTGTGCAACCAGCTGGTGCATGAGCAGTTCGCCGCCCGTGCCGATAATTGTCTTCTTTTCCATGCGTGGCCTCACTTTGCAATTTTCCGGCGTATATCCACTTAATTACTGACAAAATATTAAATAGTCCATTATCAGCATTGAGTGTCAAGGCATATTACTGTCACAGGCAAATGATGATTTCCCGATTCCGCCTGTGTTTTGTCGTCGGCAGGGGCTTATCTCCCCGTAAAAACCGGTATGCGCTTTTCCTTGAATGCAGTGGATGCTTCACGGCGGTCCTCGGTCGTTAGAAGCATCGTGAACAGCGTTTTCTCCAGTTGCAGTCCCGCCTTCAGGTCTATCTCCATTCCGCCGCGTGCAGACTCCTTGGCGTAAGCGGTGGCCGTGGGCGGCTTGCCGCAAATTCGCTGCGCGAGTTTTTCCGTTTCGGGGATCAGCTGCGCATTATCCGTGACGAGCCGGGAAATCGCACCGATGCGCAAGGCTTCCTGGGCATCGATCCGGTCGCCGGTCAGGATCAAGTCGAGGGCCCGGCCAAGACCGACGATGCGCGGGAGCCGCTGAGTGCCACCGCCACCGGGAATGATGCCCAGCCCGGTTTCGGGCAGCGCGAATACGGCGTCCGGGGACGCAATTCGAATATCGCAGGCGAGTGCAATCTCAAAGCCGCCCCCCATGCACACGCCATGGATTGCGGCGATCACAGGCTTCGTGGCGCGCTCGAGGGCGTCGAAATGCGTGTTTCGCAGCATCCTGCGTCGCGCTTCCACGGGGGTCTCAGGTCCGCGAGACTCCTTGATGTCTGCGCCGGCACAGAACCCGCGCGGACCTGCACCAGTGAGCACGATTGCGCGCACCGCATCATCGGTCTCCGCCTGATCGAGCGCCTGTACGAGGCCGTTGCGGATGCCGTCGTTGACGGCATTGATCTGGTCTGGGCGGTTCAGCGTGATCCACGCAACGGTCCCACGCTGTTCGTATTTGATGGCGTTATTCATGATCATGTTTTCCCTCACCGTTCTTCTAGGTCAGGCTTTCCAGTTTGCCAGTAGCGGATCAACGCGATAGAAGCCGCGCAGCCAGTTGGGCGCCGCGGCTTCCTTGGCGTTGAGCACCTCGATGATCCTGGCGATGCCATAGTCCGGAATGTAGTCGAAGATGCCCTTCGGCCAGCCGAAGGCGAGGCGATTGGCCTTGTTGATGTCCGCCACGCTGCCCACACCGTTGGTGACACACCAGGCAGCGCAGTTGAGGCCCGGTGCCATCAATTGCACGGGATCGATCGTGTTGGCGAGTTCCTTCTGGATATCGGGCTTGAGGTACTTGTTGCCGGGATAAGGGTAGTAGCCCTGTCCCGACTTCACGCCGGACAGGCCTCTGGATGACATGTCGGTCCAGACGCCCCTGGCTAGATGGGAGTAGGCGGTGCGGAATTCAGGCCATGGCTCGAAGTCCGGGTAGTCCTTGAGAATTTCGCCAAGCGATTCTAGGCTCCTGGGGCGGATGTCCATGGAGCCGGTGAAATCGAGCAGTTCGAACTCGCCCATCGGCAACCCGAGCTTGTAGCGCGTGACCGCGTCCAGCGTCCTGTGGTCGGCTACGTTCGCCAGGTGCATGATGCAGTTCTCCATGGAAAATCCCATGCGAGCGCGCCCGGAGAGAAAGCACCACACATCGCGCTGCGCGATGATCGTTTCCTTGCCGTAGCGTGTACACAGATCCAGCGTCGTCTGCAGCGTGTTGTCGTCGGTCTTGTCGCTCCTGATGAGTTCCACCAGCTTCATGAGTTGCGGCGGGTTCATCCAGTGCATGCCGATGATCTTCGCCTTGTTCTTGGCCTTGCCGGATATCGCCCGGATCGACAGGCCGCTGGTGTTGGTGGCGAGGATGGTGTCCTTTGGCGCGAGGACTTCGACTTCGGCAATGAGGTTGCGCTTCAGGTTGATTTCCTCGAATACCGCCTCAATGACAAATTGTGCATCGCGAACGCCGTCGGCGAGGCTCGACGTGGTCCGGATCCGGCCCAGCACGGCTTCCGGCGTCTCCTTGATCCGGCCTTTCTCGGCCAGCTTCTTCAGGCTTTCGCCCATTTTCTGACTGGCGAACGCCAGCGCAGATTCCGATTTGTCGATGAGCACTACGGTCTGGCCCGTCATTGCGGCAACCTGCGCAATGCCATGGCCCATGAGCCCGCTTCCGATGACTGCGACTTTCTCTATTGACACCTTTGCCTCCGGATTTTTCCGATGATGAATTCGATGTGTTGTGCCGGTTGAGGGTCTGCTCCGGCGATGATTCGTTTGCCATTGCCTCGTACCGCGGCCATGCCGGTTCCCGGGACGGTCATGCGGCCACCACGCCCGCGGCGATTAGGCCCTCGATAGCCGCTTTGTCGAGCCCCAGTTGGGTGGAAAGAATGTCCTCCGTGTGCTCGCCGATGTGGGGTGGTGCCGTGTACTCGGTGATGGGATGTTCTCTAAAACGGATGGGGTTGGCCACCAAGGAAAGCTTTCCGGCATCGGGATGCGGGATTTCCACTTGCATGCCGCGCTCGCGGATATGCGGGTCTTCGAACACTTCCTTCTGGTTGTAGATCGGTGCGGCGGGAACACCGGCCTTCTCGAGAGCATCCAGCACATCCCTGATAGGGAGCGGCCTGAGCACGTCTCTGAAGGTCGCAACGATCTCGTGGCGGCGCGCGATGCGCCCGCGCTGCAGCCGGTAGCGTTCGTCCTGTGCCAGGTCCGGCCGCTTGAGCGCCTCGCACATGCGGTAGTACTGCTGATCGTTGCCGGAGATCATGTAGATGCTGCCGCCCTGGCATTCGAAGACATCCGCGGGAACACCGCCATTTCCACCGTTGCCAAGCCGCTCCGGCACATTGCCCGTCATCATGTATTGCATGGCAATGCTGGTCATTGCCGCAACTGAACAGTCCAGCAGCGAGAGGTCGATGTATTCACCGCCATCACCGCCATTGCGCTGACGATTGAGCAGCGCAGACAGGATGGCGACGTCGGCATACAAGCCGCCGAAGAGATCCGATATGCTGGGGCCGGCCTTTGTCGGGCCTCCTCCCGGAGCGCCAATCGCGGGCCCGGTCGATTCCATGAGGCCGCTCATGGCTTGGAAGACCGTGTCGTAGCCGAGCCGGTTCCGGTACGGCCCGGTCTGGCCGAATCCGGTGATGGAGCAATAGACAATGCCGGGGTTGACGGCCTTGATGGCGTCATAGTCGAGCCCATAGCGCGCCAGATCACCCACCTTGTAGTTTTCCACCAGTACATCGCATCGCGCCGCCAATTTCCGTATCAGTTCCTGTCCTTCCTTTTTTGCGATGTCGATGGCAATCGATTTCTTGTTGCGGTTCGCGGCGAGGTAGATGGCCGTCTGGTTCAGTTCGCGTCCGTCCGTCGATTGGAGGAACGGCGGGCCGAACACGCGCGACCCGTCGCCCTCTCCAGGCCGCTCGACCTTGATGACTTCCGCGCCAAGGTCGGCCAGTATCTGGCACGCCCAGGGGCCGGCCAGCACGCGGCTGAGGTCCAGTACCCGAAATCCCGTTAAGATGCCCGGTTTCATTGCGATCCTCTCCGATTTTGTATGATCAAAATATCCATTGGCACGGTTTGCTGAAGAAAGTTCACTTATCTAACCGCAAGGGCGCCCCTGTCATGGCTTGTAGTGTGTCCAGGGTCATGCCGGGCACCATCTCGACCACGGCCAGGCCCTTGGGCGTCACGTCGATGACGGCCAGGTTGGTATAGATGCGGTCGACCGCGGCCAGTGCCGTAAGCGGATACGTGCATTGCCTGACCAGCTTGGGTCTGCCTTGCTTGGTGACATGGTCCATCAGGACCCACAGCCGTTTCGCACCGGCAGCGAGATCCATGGCGCCGCCGACCGAGGGAGCGATGTCGTCTTCGGAAGTCGTCCAGTTGGAAAGGTCGCCTGCCTCGGAGACTTCGTATGCGCCGAGAACGCACAGGTCGATATGCCCGCCCCTGACCATGGCGAAGCTCTCGGCGTGGTGCACGTAGGAGCCACCCGTGCGCAAGGTGACGTGCTGCTTGCTGGCGTTGAGCAGCCACGGGTTCAGTTCACCCGGCCCGGGTGCCGGGCCCATGCCGATCACGCCCTGTTCGGAATGGAAGATGACTTCACGCTCGAGCGGCACGTGATCGGCCACGCTCGTCGGCATGCCAAAACCCAGGTTCACGAACCAGCCCTCGGGAATGTCCCGTGCGATCCGCTGCGCCATCTCGATCCGTGTCAACGCCCTGAAGTCGTCGTCTGGCATTGATCTCCCCTCCTCATTGGGCCTCCAGGGCCGGGTTTGGCTTTGTTGTCACTGATCGCGCTCGCGGTCTGCCGGTCAGGCGGCATGACCCGCATCGCCGGGACTGCGCCGGTATCGCGTCAGGTGCTCTGCCGCGCCGCCAAACAGCCGGTCAATGGCAGTGAATCGGCGGACATAGTGACCCAGCGCGTAATCTTCGGTCATTCCGATCGCGCCGTGCAGCTGGATAGTGTCGAGGATCGCTCGGGTGCCGCCTTCTCCGATATGGACCTTTGCGGCTGAAATGGCCTTTGACCGCTCGAGCGGGTCGCGCTCGCTCGCTGCGGACAGGGCGAGCGAGCGCAGTTCCTCCAGGGCAATGTAAATATCGACGACCCGGTGCTTCAACACCTGGAATGCCGACAGTGGCTGGCCGAACTGCTGGCGGGTTTTCAGGTAGTCGATGGTCATCTCGAGGGCACGCTCAAGGACGCCCACAGCCTCACCAACACAGGCGAGCGTTGCATCGTCGATTGCCTGCTCGACGAGGGCCTTGCCTTGGCCCACAGGCCCGAGAATCGCATCGTTAGGGACGCGAACATTCCTCAGGGTCACATCGGCGGCATGGCGGCCGTCGATCAGGATGTACGGGCGCAGCGTTACGCCCTGCGTGCGCGCATCGAGCAGGAACAGCGAGATGCCGCCGTCATCGCGCGTGTTGCCCTGCGTGCGGGCGCTGACGATGAGGGCATCGGTGCCGGTTGCCCCCAGGACGACGGACTTTTGCCCATCCAGGCAATAGCCGTCCTGTGTTGGGCGCGCCGTCGTTGACACATGAGCGGTTGAACCGCCGCTGCCTTCCTCATGGAATCCCGAAGCCAGCCGGAACCCGCCACTGATCAGCGGTGGCAGGTACCGTTCCTTCTGGCCTTCGCTACCGCCACTCAGAATCACGCCACCGGATAGGATTACCGATGACAGGTAAGGCTCCACGACCAGTCCCCGGCCGAAGGCCTGCATCAGATGCAGCACGTCGAGCGGGGTGCCGTCAAAGCCGCCATGGCGGGCGGGGAAGGGCAGTCCGAGCCACCCCAGTTCGGTGAACTGGTGCCAGATCGCCGGGCGGCATCCTCCGGGGCTGTCGATCGACGCCTGCCGGTCGCGCAGCCCATATTGCTCGCGCACAAAGCGTAACGCCGTGTCATGCAGCAGGGTCTGTTCGTCAGTGATCATGGTGTTCATGCGTCATTTCGCACCGAAGAGGGATCGGGCAATGATGTTCTTCTGGATTTCACTGGTGCCCCCTGAGATCGTGGCCTTGCGCCAGAAGAGAAAGAACGGGGTCAGTGTTGTGGCAAATGCCGGGCCGATTGGCTTCCCCTGCCAGCCGCCTCCCAGCACGTCGTGATGGTAGGGCAGCGCGTGCATGCCGGCGGCCTCGCTCATCAATTGGCTGATGTCCTGCGCGAGTTCGGTGCCGCGCAGCTTCAGCATCGAGGCTTCCTTCGAGGTGATCCTGTCGGGCGCGTGGAGGAGACGCAGGACCATGCCGTCCAGCGCGATCAGGCGGATCTCGAGGCGGGAGAGACGATCGCCGAACCATGTCTGCCCGGAGAGAATTCCGTCGCCGTGCGGCATGTGCGCCGCAATGGTTCGCAGCCTTCGCAAAAGGCTTTTGGACAGGCCGATGTCGGCCAGGAAGAGCCGCTCGGCATCCAGGCCGACCCCGATCATCTTCCATGCGTTTCCTTCCTCGCCGAGCCTGCAGTCGACGGGCACGCGGACATTGTCGAAGGTCACCTGGTTGAGGTGGTGGTAGCCATCGATGGCATTGATTGGCCGGATGGTGATGCCGGGCAGGCTCAGGTCCACCAGCAATATCGTGATGCCGTCGTGCTTTGAGCCATGGGAACTGGTCCGCACCAGCAGCAGGCAATGTGCGGAGAGATGGGCAAGGCTCGTCCAGATCTTGGTGCCGTTGACGATGTACGCTTCGCCCTCCAGGCTGGCAGCGCAACGAAGGGCGGCCAGGTCGGAGCCAGCGCCAGGCTCCGAGAAACCCTGTGCCCACAACTCGTCGCCATTGAGGATGCGGGGCAGGTAGCGGGCTTTCTGATCGTCGCGTCCGAAGCGGATGACCAATGGCCCGACGATGTGCAGTCCGTTGCGCAGGTACACCGGGATCGGCGCCTCCATTCGAGCCGACTCATCCTCGAACACATATTTCTGCAGGGCGGACCAGCCCGCGCCGCCATGCTCGACCGGCCAGTTCGGCGCGCCCCAGCCCCGAGCGCCGAGCGCCTTTTGCCACGCCAAGTACTCGTCTTTCTGCAGGTAGTTGCCGGCCTGGACGCGCTCGCGCAGCGCGGGCGTCACGCTCGCGCGCAGGAATACCCGCACTTCTTCGCGGAACGCTTCGATTGAATCCGGGTCGGTGGCGATGGATGAGCTCCGTGATTGTTGTGACGCTGCCGTTTCAGGCCCCAGAGCGCCGCTGGGGACTCTCCTCGGTGTTCGTCTGGCGCGGTCTAGTCGAGTGGGGTGCCCTTGGGGCCGGTGTTCTTGCGTGCTTTCGCGATGTGTGTGCGGATGACTGCGCCGAGCGCCGCCGCGTCGTCGATCGGGTCGAAGCGCGGGCCGTTTTCCCAACCTTCCATAACCGATACAAAGCCGCTGCCGATACGGAATATCCTGCCGGTGATGTCCTGGGAGTCGGTACTCGCCAGCCAGGCCACGACGGGAGAATTGTTGGCCGGATCGCCGAGGCGCCGCTGCTCGGGCGTGATCTGGCCAAGTCCCTCGGTCATGCGCGTCATGGCGAAGGGTGATATCGCATTGCAGGTCACGCCGAGGCGGCCCAATTCGCGCGCGGCGATGATGGTCAGCGCGGCAACGCCGGCCTTGGCGGCACCGTAGTTGGCCTGGCTCGGGTTGCCGAACAGGCCCGAGATCGAAGTGGTGTTGATGATGCGGGCATTGACCGGTTCGCCGGTCAGCTTGTGCCGTGCGCGCCAGTGGTCGATGGCATGCCGCATCGGGGCGAAGGTTCCCTTCAAATGGACCTTCACCACGGCATCCCACTCGTCTTCGGTCATGTTGGTGAGAAACCGGTCACGCAGGATGCCGGCATTGTTGACGAGCACGTCGAGCCCCCCGTAGGTATCCACGGCATGGGCGACGAGGCGCCTCGCTCCCTCCCAATTGCTGACATCGTCGCCGTTCGCCACGGCGTCGCCCCCGTTCTTGCGGATCAGGTCAACGACCGCGGCGGCGGGCGTCGGATCGTTGCCGTCGCCCTGGAGCGTGGCGCCAAGGTCGTTGACGATCACCCTGGCGCCGTGCGCGGCCAGCATCATCGCGTGTGCGCGCCCGACGCCGCGGCCGGCGCCAGTCACGATCGCAACGCGTCCTTCACACAAGCGCATGGCTCGGCCCTTTAGTCGTCTGTACCTGGATGGCAATGATTCGAGGCCGCAAGAATGTCGGCGCGGTCATACCCGAAAGTCGTGGCCGAGTTTAGCGTCGCGCTCGCTCGGGTCCAACCCGTATTCGGAAACTCACCTTGGAAAAAAGAGCAAGGGTGCGGGCGCCGGCCCGACGAAACAACGACAGCCCATCGTGGAGTTTTAGGACGAGGTCTGTTTCCAGTAAGCGCATTGTTTAGCATAGAGGCTGGCAGATAATTGCGCCGTAAGTCATGCGTGAGGCAGGGATGTCGTGGCGAAAAAACGTGGAGGTGAAAATGAATTTCATGGCGTTTGCGAAGGGGGCGTTGCTGGCTTCGCTGCTTGTTTCTGGCTTTGCGGGCTGGGGCATATCGGTTGCGCAGACTTATCCGTCCAGACCGATTGCGATCGTTGTCCCGTTTCCAGCCGGCGGCAACATGGATGCCTTCGTGCGCGTTGTTGCTGAAAAGCTGTCTCCGCGGCTAGGGCAGAGTGTCGTGGTGGAGAATCGCGCCGGTGCCAGCGGCGGCACTGGCACGGCCTCGGTGGCGCGCGCTGCGCCGGACGGATATACGTTGCTCAATGCGGCCCAGACACAATACGCAGCGCTACCGAACCTGCGGCCCGACGTGGGCTACGATCCGCTCAAGAGCTTCGCGCCGATCAGCCTGGTAGCCTACAACCCGCCGATTTGGCTTGTGGCGCGCGCCTCGATACCAGTCAGCAATTTGAAGGAACTGGTTGCCTACGCAAAGGCAAATCCCGGGAAACTGAACTTCGGCTCGGACGGCCTAGGGACATCGACGCATGTCAATTTCGAACACCTGAAGAAGGCGGCTGGCATCGATATCGTCCATATTCCCTATCAGGGCACCGCCCCGATGATGACGGCGCTGCTGGGGGGGCAGATCGAGATGGCCTACGTGCTGCTGCCAGGACCGCTTGAACAGATCAGGTCCGGCAAGTTGAAGGCGATCGCCAGTGCGGCACCCACGCGCGTGGATCCCGACAAGAACCTCATGACGGTGGCGGAGCAGGGCTACCCCGGTTTCGACTACCGCGGCTGGTACGGGATCGTTGCCCCCGCCGGCACGCCGAAGAACGTTGTCGACAGACTGAACAGGGAACTGGTCACCGTGATGAACGATGCGGACCTCATCCAGCGGATCAAGCCCTTCGGCTTCGAAGTCGCCGGCACCCCGCCGAATGTGCTCGCCGATGCGATTCGAGAGGAATTCACAGCGTGGAAGAAGATCGTCGCGGACCTGAATTTGAAGCAGTCCAACTAGATGGATGCACCAAGGGCACGCAAATATATGCGCAAAGCTCGAACAGGGACGAGAGTATGAAGAGAGTCTCGCCTGTGCAGTTGACGTTTGTGGCTGCGCGTTTCCTCTTCGTGGCTGCGGGCCGGAAACTGGCTAGGTGTCGATCGTGAAGCGCCCAAGAGCAGTTCCAAAGCCTCGCATGGATCCGTTACCGGTCGGACATGCTCCTGAACTGCTCCCCATTTTTCAGAGTTATCAGAACACGCTGGGCTTCATGCCCAACAGCGAGCTGATCATGCAGCGACGCCCCAAGCTGGTCCAGGCGCTTGGCAATCTCAGGGCGGCAGTATTCGATCCGGAGGGGGCGGTACATGGCGGATTCAAGCGGCTGATCGGGCATGTCGCGAGCCAGGCAGCCGGATGCCGCTATTGCATGGCTCATACGGCGGGCAGTTCCCTGCTCAACGGTATCGAGGAGCAGCGGCTTGCGGCGATCTGGGACTATCGATCCAGCCCGCTGTTCACTGATGCGGAAAGGATGGCGCTGGATTTTGCGCTGGCCGCAGGATCGGTTCCCAATGATGTCACCGACGAGATGTTCGACGATCTGCGCAGGTACTGGAACGACGATCAGATCGTTGAAATTGTCGCCGTAATCTCATTGTTTGGTTTCCTCAACCGCTGGAATGACACGATGGCGACGCCGCTGGAGGCGAAACCAATGGGCGTTGGCGAGAAATTCCTCCAGCCCCATGGGTGGGATGCCGGCAAGCACGGTGGCTGAGAGTGTCTGATCTGGGAGGTGCTCGCTGACGCACGGGATTTTCCACCTGGTCGGCGCCGTCCCCGTTCGTCATGGCTGCTGCGTCGTTGCGCCTGGTGGGAAGGACGATTGCGCCTGCGAGGTTTTCTGGTTCATGCACGTCGCCGGACGATCATGGAGTTTTTGGACGAGGACTGTTTCCGGCAAACCGATTGTGCGGCGCCGCTAGCGGCGCCTAAGCTGCGGCACGGCGCCTAAGCTGCGGCACGGCTTGCGATCGGCCGCTTTGACAAATCCAGGGAGGTGAATATGAAGGGAATCTCGGCCATGAAGAGCGCGGTGCTTGCTGCGTTTCTTGTATCGGTGGCAGCAGGATCGAGCGATGCGGGCGCGCAGACCTACCCGTCACGTCCCGTCTCGATCGTCGTCCCGTTTCCCCCAGGTGGCAACATCGATGCCTTCACACGCATCGTGGCTGAGAAGCTGGGGCCCCGGCTTGGCCAGACTGTCTTGGTGGAGAATCGCCCCGGCGCAAGCGGTGCCACGGGAGCGGTTATCGTCGCGCGCGCGGCTCCCGATGGACACACGCTGCTTATCGCATCGCAGACCGGGTTTGCCGCGCTGCCGAACCTGCGGCCCAATCTGGGCTACGATGGGATCAAGAGCTTCGCGCCGATCAGCCTGGTTGTTTACAACCCGCCAATCTGGCTCATTGGGCGCACCTCCTTGCCCATTCACAATTTGAAGGAACTGGTCGCCTACGCGAAAGCCAACCCCGGCAAGCTGAACTTTAGCTCGGATGGTGTGGGCACCAACACGCACGTCGCGCTAGAGCACCTGAAGAAGGCGGCGGGCATCGATGTGGCGCATATTCCATACCCGGGCTCCGCGGCGCAAACAGCGGCGCTGCTCGGCGGGCAGATTGATTTCTCCTATCAGCTGATGCCGGCGCCGCTCCCGATGATCAGGGCCGGCAAGCTGAGGGGCATCGCCAGCGCGGCGCCGATGCGCCTCGATCCCGACAAGACCCTCATGACCGTGGCGGAACAGGGCTATCCCGGTTTCGATATTCGCGTCTGGTACGGGATTGTTACTACGGCGGGCACCCCCGCGGTGATCGTCGATAGGCTCAGCAAGGAGCTGGCCGCCATCATGAATGATGCGGATGTCATCGAGCGGCTCAAGCCATTCGGCCACGAACGCGTGGGGTCGACGCCCGGCGAGCTGGCCAACATCATCAAGGAGGAAAACGCAGTCTGGAAGAGGATTGTCGAGGAACTGAAACTGAAACTGGCCGATTGACTATTCTTAGGGTGCCGGCAATGAATGCTCCTGATGCAAACGTTCCAAAGCAGAAGTTCGACTCCAGTTGGGAGCCCTTCATTCCCTATGCGGATCTGTCGAGCTGCCCGCCCGACGTGAAGCCCGCTCTCGATGCCCTCATCGGACGGCTGGGCTTCGTCGCCAATTCCCACAAGTTCTACCTGCACAATGCCGGCGTCCTGCGCGCCATCCTGGCGATGATTGACAACATTTCGTCCAATCCCGATGGCACGCTGGACCGCGTATTGCGGCGCAAGCTCGCCGTGGTCTGCAGTGCGGCCAATGGCTGCGTGTATTGCACCACGCATCAGTGCCAGTTCCTGACCCGTCCCCGTGCCGGGCTGGGCGAGGCCGAGGGCTGGGGCTTGTCCATGAAGGAGGTCCACGAGCTCATTGACGGACGCGAGACATCTTCGAGTGACTTCGAGCGCCTGTGCCTTGAGTTTGCGCGCAAGGCATCGCACGAACCCGGCGGTGTCCCCGACGAGTTGCGCGCGCGTCTCGCCAAGGCGCTGTCACCCGCGCAGGTCGTCGAGTTGGCGGCGGTGGTTGCCTACTGGAAGTTCCTTAATACGCTGCACGACTGCCTGGCTGTTCCGCCGGAGGATCAGAACCTCAAGTTCACGGGCGTCCTCGAAGCGAATGCTTCAGCGATATGAGCGTCGCGCTTGCGCCGGGCTGTCGGTCGCCTCACCCAATCGGCAACCCGTACGGGACATGGAGCACACGATTGACATAAATTCCGGGCGTGATGACAGCCTCGGGGTCGATCGCACCCAGTTCTTCCAGATGCTGCACCTGGACGATGGTCAGGTCGGCAGCCGCCGCCATGATGGGATTGAAGTTGCGCGCAGAGGACTTGTAGGTCAGGTTGCCCCAGCGGTCACCTTGCCAGGCCTCCAGCAAGGCCACGTCCCCCCGCAATGCCTTTTCCAGCACATACGTTCTCCCGCCGATGTCGCGCTGTTCCTTGCCGCGGGCCAGCCGGGTGCCGACCGCAGTCGGCGTGTAAAAAGCCTTGATCCCGGCCCCCCCAGCCCGGACCCGCTCGGCAAGGGTTCCCTGCGGCACGATCTCGAACTCGATTTTGCCGGCTCGGGATAGTTCGACGAATGGTTCCGAAGTGCGTGGAAACGAGCAGAAGACCTTGCTGACCCGCCCGGCTGCGAGCAGGTGGGCCAGGCCGGCTCGGCCCACGCCCGGATTGTTGGCAATCACGATGAGATCCTTGACCCCGGTTTCGATCAGTCCCTTGATAAGATGCACAGGTTGCCCCATTACGCCGAAGCCGCCGACCAGGATGGTGGCGCCATCCTTTATTCCTGCCAATGCGTCGGCCATCGACTGGACTATTTTGTTGATCATGCTGGACTCACGAAGAGTGGCGGACGGTCATGGAAGTGGGGCATAGCGGCTGTTTACCTCTTCAATGGGGAAGCCGGAACAGGAGACGTGAGAAAGGTGATCATTCCAGTGTATCAACGCCATCTCCGAAGTATGGGACTGAATCGGAAATGGACTGCTTCCCCGCCGTCAAGAGTCGTGTGCGAGGGTGCGCATGCGGTGGCTGCGTCGACCGCCGCGCGGCCCATATAGACAAGTCAATATTCACTCGAATCAATTCATGAAAAGACCTGACAACGACGACCAGTCCATGCTCGAGCACGTGAATCGCACGATCGCGGCTAACCGGAAGCCCGGACTGCACTTCCCTGCGCATTTTCTGGGGTTCCATTCCCGTGGCATCAATAAAGCTGGCGCCGAGCTTGCCCTGCAGTACGGCCCACATTGCGCGAACGTTGATGGAAGCATCAATATTGCAGCCATTGCCGCGCTTGCAGACATGGGCTTGAGCGTGGCCATTCGAGCGCATCTTGGCGAGATGCAGCGCATGGCCACGCTGACGCTGCATCTCCAGTTCACGGGCGCAACCGCTCGCCATGAGCTTCATGCGAAGACCCGGTTCGACGGATTTTTCAGGGAGGCCTCGGCAATCCAGGGTCGCTCCATCGGGGCGCTCTATTCGTCGGGCGAGTTGATCTGCCAGGCTAGCGGCACCTTTGCCAGTCCGCCTGTGCCCGCGGGCATCAAGCTCGTTCCCATTGCCTGGGACAACGCGCCGTTTGCGCCAGACCGCCCGCTCCTTGAGGTATCGCACATGGATGCCACCGAGCGGTCATCGATTGCCAGGGCAAAGGCAGCACTCCGGGTGCGCTCCCGACATGGTTCGTTCATCGAACACTTCTGGGGACAAGCGGCGAGGCGGCTCAAGAGTGGCGGCGCGAGCAATACCGTTAGGCTGGGCGCGCATACCGGCAACCGGGTGGGCCACGTGCACGGGGGCGTGCTGTTCGGCATGGCGGCGGGCACAGCGGTGGCTGCACTTCCGTCGGAATACGTCCTTACCGGCGCCTCGGCCTGGTATATCAGCGCCGGCATGGGCGATCGCCTGCATCTGAGGTCCGCCGTGCTTCAGAAGGGCAGGACGGTGGGCGTAGTGCAGACCCGGGTCACCGATCAGAATCGCCGCATCGTACTGGAGATGGTCACCAGTCATGCCCACCACCCGGCCCATGCCCGATAAACATGCGTTCGGGGAGTCGGGAGGGCGCGGTGGGGCGCGTGATCGGAGTCGTCAGGCCGGTGCGAACATCGGAATGGCCATGCCGCCTTCGGCTGGCTTGAACACCACTTTTACCTTCTGGCCAATGCGAATCGCGTCGTGATCGCAATCGACGATATTGGTCAGCATGCTCACGCCCTCGTCAAGGGTGACATATGCGATGGTGTAGACATCCGGGCCGGCGCGGCGCGTCACGCTGTAGGTGTAGATCGTGCCGGTCCCCTTCGCTTCCTTCCATTCCGTCTTGTCGCTGAAACAGAACGGGCAGAGCGCCCGGGGGTAGTGGTGGTACTTCTTACAATCGGCGCATTGCTTGACCAAAAGCCGTCCTTGGGACGCGGCGTCGTAATAGATCTCGTCACCGATGTTGAGGGCGGGTGCTTTGATGATCCTGTCTTGGTAGGGGGTTGCCATATTCTCGATCTCCTCACCCGGTTCGGGGACGATCCCCTAGGGTGCCATGATTGGGGTGGGCACGGAGGTGCCGTTTCTATTCTCTTTCCATGATCAGCGTGGCGCTGTTGTGGCGGGTACTCAACAGACCGCCGATCCCCTGAGCCAGGGCGACATCGCAATTCTTCACCTGCACCCGGGGATGCGCTTCACCGCGCAGTTGGCGTACGCACTCGATGATCTTGGTCATCCCGCCACGATTGGCGGGATGGTTGTTGCATAGCCCGCCGCCATCGGTGTTGAAGGGTAGCCGGCCGCTGCCTGAAATCAGGTTGCCGTCAGAAACGAATTTGCCACCTTCGCCCTTCTTGCAGAAGCCCAAGTCCTCAAGTTGCAGCAGCACTGTAATGGTGAAACTGTCATAGATGGATGCATATTTGATGTCCGATGGTGTAACTCCGGCCTCACTGAATGCGGCGGGCCCCGACCAGGCCGCGCCGGTGTAGGTCAGATCGACTTCGCCGCCGCGCTGTCCCTTCGGTGCTTCGCCTGCGCCGATGACCTTGACCAGCGGCCGTTTGAGGCTGCGTGCAATCTCCGGCCGGACTACGATCAGTGCGCCGCCCCCGTCGCTCACGACGCAGCAATCCAGGCGGTGCAGTGGGTCGGCGACCATCGGCGAGCCGACCACATCCTCCACCGTCACGACGTCGCGCAGCATGGCGAGGGGATTGTGTTGTGCGTGGTGCGACGCGGCGACCTTGATCCAGGCGAGTTGCTCGCTCGTTGTGCCGAATTGGTGCATGTGGCGCATGGCCGCCATGGCATAGAGATTGACCGTGACCGGGCCATAGGGCGACTCGAATGGCGCATCCGGAAAATTGGCTCCGACCACGCGCGGCTTGGTACCGCTGTGGCCCTCCGAGCGGGGCCGGCCAGCCAGCGTGATCAAGGCCACGTTGCACTTGCCCATGGCAATGGCCTGCGCGGCGTGACTCACATGGACCAGGTAGGAGGAACCGCCGGCGTCCGTGGAGTCAATGTGTCGCGGCCTCAATCCCATGTAGTCAGACATGGTCATCGGGCCGGACAACCCCGGCGCATCACCGGCGCAAAAATAACCGTCGACGTCCTTCAGCGACAGGCCGGCGTCGGCCAGCGCGCCCTTGGCGCACTCCGCGTGCAGTTGGGCCACCGATATGTTCGTCGCCTTTCGGGTCGGATGCTCGAATGCCCCTGCGATGTATGCCTTGCCCTTGATGCTCATCGTTACATTGCTCCCGGTTGTTTGCAGATATTCAGTTCCAGCTCATGGCCGCTGTGAAAACGAGCGCTCGAACACCCCCTCGGCGATACGGTTCTTGAGGATTTCGACCGAGCCGCCGGCAATCATCCAGCCGCGGCAGCGCCGCATGCAGTATTCCACCAGTGATTCCTGGCTGTAGCCCAGGGCCCCCATCACCTGTATCGCTTCGTTTGCGATTTCGAAGCCCGCCTGATTGCAATACGCCTTGGCGATGGAGGTTTCCTCCGCGGATGGGAAGCCGTTGTCCGCGTTGCAGGCGGCGCGGTAGAGCAGGAGCTGGCCGGCATCGAGCTTCATCTTCATGTCTGCGAACTTCCATTGCAGGCCCTGGAATTCGCACAAGAGGCGCCCGAACTGCTTGCGCTGCAGGGCCCACTGGCGTGCTTCCTCGTACGCGTAGCGCCCCAGCGCGAGCGAGCGCGCGGTGTTGCCGATGCGCTCCACATTGAAGCCTGCAATCTGCTTCTTGAAGCCGCCTTCCTTGAGGACCACCATCTCGGGCGGTACTCGGACATTGTCGAAATAGATCTGCGCCCACTCCTCGCCTGACATGAACGAGGAGTGCTTGCCGAAGCGAACCCCTTCGGCCTTGGTGTCGATCAACACCGAGCCGATGCCGCCCACTCCCGGGCCGAAACGCACATAGACAAGGAGTACGTCGGCATAGATCGAGTGCGTGGAGAACACCTTGGTTCCGTTGACGCGATAGCCATCGCCGTCGGGTGTGGCGCTGGTGGCGAGGTCGGTGACGGCGGACCCGGCTTCGGGTTCGGTCATCCCGACAGAAATGACTGCCTCGCCTGCCAGGATCTTCTTGAGGTAACGCTCCTTTTGCTGGGGCGTGCCGTATTCGGCAAACACGCGAATCGGCCCGAAACTGCCGGCCTGGATCACGTCCGCGCTGCGCGGGCACACTGACGCTACCGCCTCGATCGCCATCACGGCATCCATGAGCGAGCCGCCCTGCCCGCCATCCTTCTCGCTGATAGTGATGCCCAGGAGTCCGTTGGCTGCAAACAAACGCGCGACGTCCCAAGGGTAGTCAAGCGCGTGGGCACGGTCGCGTGCACCCGCTCTCAGGTGCTTGTCCGACAGGCGCAAGACGCTCGTTCGAAAAGCTTGCTGGTCTTCGGTAAGCAGAAAATTCACGGCCCCTCCTTTGTCATACCTGTTCCACGGTGGTCCGGGGCAGGCGTATTTGTCCGTCCGGTATTCATCGCAGGTCGGTCTCGTGGGGATGCCCCATTACGATCAGACCATCGACCGCGACCACCCCTTCACGCTTGACGATGAGCGGGTTGATTTCCGCTTCTGCAATGGGTAGGCCAGGGATCAGGGCGAGCCTGGAAAAGGCTGCGATTGCACGAGACAATGCGGCAATATCGCCCTGCGGCATCTTGCGATAGCCGCGAATCGGCGCAAGACCGCGCACTTCGCCGATCATTTCCAGCGCGTCTACTTCGCTCACTGGCGCAAGGCGCAAGCTCGTGTCCTGATAGATCTCGGCCAGCGTGCCACCGGCACCAACCATGACTACCGGTCCCACCAGCGGGTCACGGCGATAGCCGATGATCACTTCGGCCAGGCCTTTTTCCATGTGTTGCACCAGCACGCCGGCGATCTGCGCCTGCGGCTGCACGCTGGCGACGGCGGCCAGCATGGCTGGCACACGGGCGGAGAATTCGGCGCGATTGGCGATGCCGAGCAGCACGCCGCCGGCTTCAGTCTTGTGGGCAATGTCTTTCGAGCGCACCTTGGCGACTACCGGGTAGGGCACGTCATGCGCAAACTCCGGCGCAACTGCGCTGGCCGAGCGTACTACCGGAACCCCTAGCGATGCGAACAGCGCGAGTGCGTCGGCTTCATCCGGCGTGGCGGTTGCCGGAAGTCGCGCCCCAGTAGGTACTGCCGAGGGGGCTGCAATGGGCCGCGGTGCGCGCCAGCGGAAAAAACTGGCCAGCGCGTCGGCGCAGGCTTCAGGCGTGCGAAACGCCGCGATGCCCGCCTGCGCGAGCAGTGCGAGCGAACGGTCTGCTTGCGGCGTCAGGAACGCCGCAAGCGGTTTGGCGCCACGCGTGGAACGGAGTATGGGGTCAACCGCAATCTGGGGGTGGAATTGTGCCGACGAGCCGACGACCGCCAGTACAGCATCACAATCCGGGGCGGCTAGGAGCGAATCCAGCACTGCACCGTAGGTTTTGGCCGAACCGGCCATGGTCAGGTCAAGGATAGGCGAGTCAGATACGCGCACGCCATGGGCACCCAATTCAGCTTTCAAACCAGCTGACGGACTCATCGCCTCCATGCCCAACAGTCCCAGCCGATCAACCACGCTGGCCGCACCACCACCGGTTGTCGTGACCACAGCCACGCGTGGCTTGCGCGCAAGCCGTGTAGGTGCCCGTCCGCGCAACAGGGGGCCGATCTCGAGCAAGGTTTCAAGCATGTCCACGCGCACGATGCCGCAGTCGCGCAAAAAGGCGTCCACTGCTGCATCCGCGCCCGCCAAGGCGCCGGTGTGCGAACGTGCCATCGCCTCGCCCAACTCTGATCGTCCGAGCTTGTAGGTGACTATGGGCTTGCCTGCGGCATGGGCGCGACGTGCGGCGCGGGCGACCCGTTCGGCATCGCGCACCGTTTCCAGGAACAGCGCAATGACTTGCGTGTCGGGGTCCTCAACCAGCAGGTCCATGAGCTCACCAACGCCCAGATCCGACTCGTTGCCGACCGCCACCAGCTTGGCGAAGCCTATTCCACGCGCGGCCCCACGCGAGAGCAGGGTTCCAAGCATGGTGCCGCTTTGCGAAATTACGCTGGTGTTGCCAGAAGGGGGTATTTCTCCCTCGAGCACTGCATTGACCGTGATGGCAACCCGGCCTGGCACGTCAATCACCCCCATGCTGTTGGGGCCCAGCAGACGCACCCCGGCCGCGCGGGCGCTTTCGAGCAGGCGGGCCTGGCGTGCCGCGCCAGTGGGGCCCACTTCCGAAAAACCGTCACTGAAGATGGAAACGACTGGGATGCGGCAGGCGCCGCAGTCGATGACTGCTTGCTCGACCGCGTCGCCTGGGGCCATCACGTAGGCATGGTCGATGGCGCCCAGCGCAGCGTGGGCGGCGGCCAGTGTCGGGTAGGCCTTGACACCGAATATTTCATTACGCGTGGGATTGATCGGCACTACAGTGCCAGCATAGCCGTGCTTTTTCAGGAAGCGCTGCGGGCGCGCTGTGTTTTTCGATTCGTCACCCGAGGCGCCCACCAGGGCCACGGTGCGCGGTGCAAACAGGCAGCGTGCAAGTTCTGTGTTCATGATTGGGGCGCAGTGAGGATAGTAAGGTCGCGCTGGGAGTCAAGCGCCCACAGGCGCGCGAGCAACGTCTGCGCCGGCGCGCTGCCAAGCACGGGGGTGGCAAGCTCGGTGTATTTTTCCTCGAGTTCGCGGTCGCTCAACGGTGCATCCGGGTCGCCTTTGCGTGTCGGCTGAAATCGCTCCTCCACGCGGCCATCGTAGGTTTCCAGCTGCACGCGCGCCGCGCGCTGACCGGGGAATGTCGCATCGATCTCCGGGCAGACGACAAGCTCGGTTCTTTCGGCCAGGTCACGGGTCTCGGGGTCGTTCATGCGCTCGGTTTCGAAGGCCGCAAGGCGCACGCTGCCGTGGGTCAGTGCAGTTGCGACGCAGTACTTGACCGAGAAACGCCCCTCCGCAGGCGTCCTTGGGTTTTCAATTCCTGCAACCTCCAGCGTGGCGCGGTAGGCGCTGACTCGAATGCGCTTGATGTCGTTTGCGCGGATGCCCATGCTTGCCTTGAGCGCCAATGCGCCATCGATGGCGGCAAATGTGTGTCCGCAGCAGGCGTGGTTCTTGAACGTCATTTGGGTGATATGGAATTCTCGGCCAAGGGTGGCAAGCGATTTGCTCCAGTTCGGCCCCTGGTTGCCGTGCGACAGGGCGTTGCCGTATCCGGAGGCGCCTTCGAGTACGTCAAGCGACCCGGTGACGCCTTCGGCAGCGGCGAGGGCGGCGAGTACGCCAGCTTCTGCGGCGCGGCCAGCGTGCAGGGGCTTGGACATGGAGTCCATGCGAAAGGCTTGCTGGAGTGCTGCAGAAAAAGTTGCCACGGTCGCAAGTGCATGGGCGAAGCGCATGGCATCAAGGTTGAGCAACTCGGCAGCGGCGGCGGCGGCCCCAAAACAGCCGATGGTTCCCGTGTTGTGAAAGTAGCGGTAATGGTTGCGCCCCATCGCCGCGCCGATGCGGGTAGAGATCTCGTAGCCGATGATGACAGCGCGCAGGAAGTCTGCGCCGGAGCACCCGCGTGCCTGTGCCAAGGCAAGCGCGGCGGCGATGGTTGGTGCGCCGGGATGGTAAATACCATCGCGAAAGATGTCGTCGACTTCAACCGTATGGGCGGCGCTGCCATTGATCAGTGCCGCAAGGCGCGCAGAAGCTGCGCCGCCAAGTGCGAGGCGCGCCTTGCCGCGCCCGAGTTCGTCCGAGAGCGCCTTTTCCAGCAGCGTGGCTGGCGCAATGACGGCGCCCGGTAGAAGTGCGGCAAACCAGTCTATGACCGCACGCTTGGCGTGGTGCATGACGTCCGCGCCGATCGTTTGCGAGCGGTAGCTGATAGCGAATGCTGCATACTGTTCGACGATGTTCAATGTTTCTTCCTGTGGGGCGAGGCGATCAAGTGAGCTTGGCAGCTAGGATGATGAAGCCGGTGCCCTCTAGGGCGGTGTCTCCATTCATGTGCCGGGCGTTCAATTGTGGCGTTGCGGATCCGAGTGGCACCCGGAGGCTCGGGTCGATTGTCAGCGCGTAGCCATCTCCAATGGTGCGGCAGTCAGTTGTTGCAGCGCATGTAGCGTCAGTCCGGGCACCATGTCTATGACCGAGAAGCCCTTGGACGTGACGTCGATCACCGCCATGTTCGTGTAGATGCGCTTGACGGCACCCAATGCCGTCAAAGGGTAACTGCACCGCTCGACAAGTTTCGGTTTTCCTTCCTTGGTGATGTGATCCATCAAGACCCACAGCCGTTTCGCCCCGACCGCAAGATCCATCGCACCTCCGACCGCGGGTGCGTCGTCTTCATCGGAGGTCGCCCAGTTGGCGATATCGCCATTCTCGGCGACCTCGAATGCGCCAAGCACGCACAGGTCGAGGTGACCGCCACGTATGAGCGCGAAACTGTCAGCATGATGAAAGAAGGACCCGCCCGGCAATACGGTGACATACTTCTTTCCCGCGTTTACCAACCAAGGGTTGATTTGTTCGGTCGCGGGAGAAGGGCCCATTCCGAGGATGCCGTTCTCGGAGTGAAAAATCACCTCCCGGCCGGCAGGAACGTTGTCGGCGACTAGCGTCGGCATGCCTATTCCTAGATTGACATACCAGCCTTCCGGGATATCCGCGGCGGCGCGGGCGGCCATTTCCTTGCGGGTCAGTGGTTTCCAGTCTGCTTGCGACATGACTTGCCTCGAATGGCTGTGGTTCTAATGAGAAGATGGATTACGCGGTTTCCCAAGCTTCCAGCATGACGGCTTGCGAAATCGCCTCACTCAGTCTGTGCGCCATGGAATATTCGCGTTTGCGGGGCGAACCTGGGCTGAGTTCAGCATCATCGCAAGCATGGAGTAATAGCCAACTACACCAGTAAGGTCAACAATGCCTTCGTTGCCCAGAAGCCGGTGCGCAGCTTGAAATGTGGCGTCTGACGGATTTGAGCTGGCAAGCAGCTCCCGTGCATAGTTGTACGCGACGCAATCAGCTTCGTCGGAAAAGCGCGGTGGAAGGTTCTTTCCGATGTCGTCCATGACGTCAGTCGGCACGCCGTGCTTCAGCGCCAGCGGTGCATGGGTATTCCATTCTGTATCGGCCTTCCAATGCGCTGCAACTACGGTGATTGCCAGTTCCCGAAGACGGGCCGGGAGTTGTGATTCGTAACGCAGGTACGCGCCCACTTTTTCGACCCATTGCGCGAGGCCGGGGCTGTGCAACAGCACTGCAAAAGGGCCGCCGACGCGTCCTCTCGGGCCGCTGGCGATAGCCTTGTAAACGTCGGCTTGGGCAGGCGTCAGCATCTTCGGGTCGACCAAGGGCAATCGTGGCAATGCAAACTCCCTATCTCAGTGGCGAGAATGCTGCTGCGGTGAGCAGCATGCTGTGCTGCCGGATCATCATGTTCTCGTCATGTGTTTCAGGTGGCCAAATCCGGTCGGCCAGGGCTTGTTTTCGAATTCTCTCCCGTTCCAGCGCATCGCGATATGCCCAGACGTGGATCCAGTCCCTTTCCTTGCCGGACGCCGAATACCAGGCGCCAACGAGCGGCGAGAGTTTCAACCGTTTTTCCAGTTTCTCCTGCCAGCGCTCTATGACGATTGGAATGGCAGCCTCGGTGTAGGTGTAGACGCGCATTTCATAGACGCTGCCAAGATTGCGCGCGTCCATGGGCGGCGAGAACGGGGCCGGCACCACTATCTTGCTCTCGCAATCCACCAGATGCTTGCCGATGTCCGGTGGCCAGTTGGCAAGATTGGCTGCAGCCGCATTGGCTTTGTCCCTAGCCGCGATATCCTCATACGGCCAGACTTGGATCATCTGGTTCAGCGTTCCGACATCAACGCGCCAGCATCCCCCCAGAGGTGAAATCTTGGCGCGTTCCGTGATACTTTCCGAAAATAATTGCTCAACCAGCCCAATGCGTCGGGGTTTCAAGTGGTATTGCAGCATCTCGATGATCATCTGGAAGCCTGCGCCAATTACAGGATTGGCTGCAATTGGTGGAACTTGCTGCCGTGGAAAACCAAAGGGTTGACGTGCTGGTGAGTCGTGAGGTGATGAACGCGGAAAAGCACGATTTCATGGTCACCGGCAGTGATCTCGCTCTCCACCGTGCAATCAAGCCAAGCAGTCGCACCTTCCATGAAGATGGCACCATCATCCGCGGAGTCCCAGGCAATTCCGGCGAATCGGTCGCCAGTCTTTGCGGCAAGCTGTCGCGCCACGATGTCGTGATTCTGCCCGAGAAAACTTATTCCAATGCGTCCGGCCGACTTTAGTCGCGGCCAAGTGGATGAACTGCTTTGCATGCATACCGACACCAGTGGCGGGCTGAGTGAAACGGGTACAAACGCGCTGGCAGTCATTCCAACCGGGACTCCATTGACGAGTGCGGCCAGTGCCGTGACGCCGCTAGGGAATCTGCCATAAGCATCCCGCAATTCACGGTCGTTTTTCGCAAGCTGGGAAAAACGAATCATCCACTTCTCCTTGTCGGGCCTTCAGTGAATTCAATCCCCGGGTATTTTGGAGACTGCTACTCCTCAACAGTGCGGCAAGCCGGTCTTATCTATTAATATATGCGGCTTACCTGACTACTTTTTTCCAGGCATCTTGTCCTCGTACTTCTGGATTGCCTTCTTGGATGCTGCGTCACGCGCGCCACTAAACTCGGCGCTGTTGTCTTTAAGCCAGTCAAATGACTGTTGTCGGGCCCGGTTTCGGGCCTCGAACTTCGGAACAACGTAACGCAGGTAGAGTTCGTAGGATTTCTTTGTCTCTTCGAACGGTGCCCAGTTGTGCGCCATCTGAAGCATGCAGCCGAAGCCACCAGTCTTGTTCCAGTAGCGTTCGAGAAACTCGACTGCGTCATCCGGAGTCCCGACCACGGCGCGGCCGTTCTTGACGGCATCGTCCAGTCCGCCCATTCCAAAAAAGCCTCCATTCGGATTGACGGCGAGCGCATAGTCCTGCCACTTGTCGAAACCCCAGCGCACGTTGGCGCGCGCCTTGTCGCGGTCTTCCGCGATGTGGAAGGGGGCGACGATGCGGAAATTCTCCCGACTCATCTCGTGACCGTTTTCGGCGGCATGCTTCTGGGCGATGCCCCAGTTGACGTCGAGCACGTCGTAGCCGGCTCCGCTGGAGGCAGCCACGCACAATATGCCGAGCCCCAGGCGACCTGCCAGGACGGCACCTGACGGCGTGCGTGCGCTGGCCACCGCGATGTGCGGCCACGGCCGGGTGTAGGGTTGGAGCTGGAGCTTGCCATCCTGAAGAGTAAACCAATCGCTCTTCCTGGTGACTGTCTCGCCGGCGAAGAGCTTCAGGATGACCTCAACGGCCTCTTCCATTCTCTCGCGTGCCTTGTCGGTCGAAAGACCGAGCATTTTCGAATCAGACGCAAGCAGCCCCGGGCCGACGCCGAACAGAACGCGCCCCTTGGTCTGGTGGTCCAGCTGAAGCATGCGATCAGCGACCAAGAACGGGTGATGGTAGGGAAGAGAGACGACGCCGGTACCCAACATGATCCGGCGCGTGCGCTCGGCGGCCGCGGCAATGAATATTTCTGGTGAACCGATGATCTCGTAGCCGCCTGAATGATGCTCTCCCACCCAGGCCTCGTCATACCCAATAGCGTCCAGAAAATCGATCAACTCCAGGTCTCGCTGGATGGCGAGCGTCGTGTTTTCTTCAATCGGGTGGTGAGGTGGAAGAAAAATGCCGCTTCTGAATCGATGTTTGTATTCCATTGCTTCTGATTCCTTGTAGCGAATGTCTTTCGGCATTGGGGCGCTGCCCTTGATCGCCAACGATGCCGGCCCCTTATGTGTGGCCGTCCGCAATGTTGACGCCTGATAAAGCATCACCGCCTTACGCAACGAATTATGAACGACCACCTTTGGCGTGTGCGGCCAAATTGCAGAATTTTCGGAACCACTGCATTTCCAATTCGTTGCTCTACTCAGCGCCTTGCTCCAGTAGAATTTTCTTGCATGAGCGGATTTCGCCGCAGTCGGACTGGTTCGGCACCGGCTCTAAGTCTCCAGGAGGCAGCACATGAAGTTCGGTCTATTCGGCGGGGCCACCGCCGCCCGTGTCGGTCCGGATGTCGATAGCGCGCAAGGCTATAACGAATTCATCGAGTACAACATCGAAGCCGAGGCACTCGGTTACCACTCGACTTTCATGGTCGAGCACCACTTCACGGGTTTCGGGCAAGTATCTGCGAGCCTGAATTTCCTGACTTGGCTGGGGGCCAAGACGACAACCCTTCGGCTCGGAACTGCGGTGCTCGTGCTGCCGTGGCACAACCCGGTGCTGATTGCGGAACAAACCGCAACACTGGATCTGTTGACCAATGGCCGGCTGGATTTCGGAGTCGGCAAAGGCTACCGCTACAATGAGTTCGACGGCTTCTGCATTCCCATGGAGGAAGCGGATGCGCGGTTCGAAGAGTCTATCGCCGTCATCAAGAAGGCCTGGACGTCGATGGATCGCTTTTCACACGAAGGCAAGTACTGGCGCTACAAGGACATCGTCGTCGAACCTGGTGTCATGCAGCGGCCGCATCCGCCGATCTGGATGGGGGCGGGCAGTGAATCGTCGATTCGCCGGGTGGCGGAGTTGGGCGCGAATTTGCTGCTCGATCAGTTCACGCCGATTGAGGCGATCGGTGAGAAGTTTGCCTTCTTCAGGAACGAGGTCGAGAAGCGGGGGCGCGTGTTCGATGCGGACACCGTCGCCGTCGCACGGGCTTTCTACGTCGCGAACAACAGCGCGGAAAAGGAAGCGGCCCATGAGCGGCGCCTGAAGGCGCAGCGCCGGCTTACCACCATTTCCCAGACGCCCACGGGGGACAACAAGGCAAGCATCCTGTCGTTTTCCGACACACGCCAGGCCAGCGAAGAAAGTGCGCTCTACGGATTGCCGGACGAGATTTGTGCCAAGATTTCGCGTCTGGAGCAACTGGGAGTGCGCTACCTCCTTCTGACGGGCGGGGGGATACGCGAGAATCTGCGCCGTTTCGCGAAGGACGTGATGCCTGTGTTCGCTGGAAGAGCGCCGGCAACATCGACCAAGAATGTAAGCCCAGCCGTATAGACAGCCATACCGATCACCGGGAACTGAAGGGGTATCCATGCAAGACCATTTTGTCTCTCTAAAGAATCACAATCGGGTTCATTACCTCGAGTACGGAGTGGGTGAGCCGGTGATCCTTCTCCACACCAACGGCAGCTCCGCTTACGAATACGACAGCGTCATCAAGACGCTCGGGAAAACGCGGCGCGTGATCGCCTGGGACCAGCCCGGCCACGGTGATTCGGATCGAATGATTCGGCACTATAGTGTTGAAGACTATGGCGATGCCGTCGTGGAATTCATGTCAGCTCTCGGCCTTGAAAAGGCACACGTTTTTGGCGGCTCTATCGGCGGTGCAATTGCCGTTGATCTCGGACACCGCCACGCCAACCGGCTCAAGAAGCTATTTGTTTGCGAGGCGGCCGTGCGTACCGTGGATGGCTGGGCCGGACGATGGCTAAACACTGAGCAGAATTATTGCTACCCGGTTCAGACGCTCGACCAGGTCAAAGCGCGACTGCGCAATGTCACCCCGGAGGTTCTGGACCGGTGGAACATCGACCGCAACAAGGCGGGCGCATGGACGATGCTCGATGTCATGTGGGCGCTCCGCGAATATGACATCCAGACGGCGATGAAAAAAGTCAACGCGAAGACGATGCTGGTGTTCGGCAAGAAGAGCCAGGTTGGTGCCAGCGCGCCGATATTTGAGGCGGCCATGCCCAATGCCCCGCTCGTGATGATGGACGACTGTGGACATTTCCCCATGCTTGATGACCCGGAATCCCTGGCGTCGATCATCGACAAGTTCATCGACGCTTAGGGGCGGTAAAGTGGCGACCAGACTAGGAGCCTCAGGATGATCAACAAGATTATCCAGTCCCTGGCCGATGCCATGGCTGGCATCAAGGACGGCTCAACAGTCATGGTAGGCGGCTTCGGTTCTGTTGGCCAGCCGCTTTACCTGATTGATGGCTTGATCGAGCAGGGCGCCAAGGATCTGACGGTTGTCTCGAACAATCCGGGCGTCGGCCGGACGGGGTTGGCGAGGTTGCTTGAGCTAGGGCGGGTTAGGAAGATCTGCTGCTCATTCCCCCGCACATCCGATCCAGTGGTGTTCGTCGAACTCTACAGCGCCCGGAAGATTGAGCTTGAAATTGTTCCTCAGGGAACCCTCGCAGAACGTATCCGCGCGGCTGGCGCCGGGATCCCGGCCTTCTTTACCCCCACGGCGGTTGGTACCAAATTGGCGGCAGGGAAGGAAATTCGCGATATCGACGGGCGTACCTATGTGCTGGAGCGCGCATTGCATGGCGACCTGGCTTTGGTGGAGGCGTGGGAGGGCGATCGCTGGGGCAATCTCACGTACAAGGCTGCAGGCCGCAATTTTAATCCGGTGATGGCAACGGCAAGCGATCTGACGATCGCCCAGGTTCAGCACCTCGTGGAACTGGGCGCCCTGGACCCGGAGAAGGTGGTCACGCCGGGTATCTTCGTGAACCGGGTATTCCACATGCCCTATGGCGATCCTAGGGTCGCAGGGTAGTGCGTGGGCGAGGATTCGCGGGGGGGGGGGCAGGGAACTATGGAAGTTGGCAATCCGCGTGATGCCCGGCCATCGTGCGGCGCCGGTTTGCCATTAAATGGCAGAAGATCTTCGATTCATAACTGTTGTTCCGGGCGTGTAAATGTCGTTGCGTCGGTGCGTGATAGTCTGAAAATCTGGGTCTACAGCCATAGCCCGGATGGTGGACATCGGCAACTCGGCGCGGGCTATCAGAAGCAGTACATCAGGGGGGGGCTGGATCATGGTTGATTTGAAATCCGTACTCGGCGCAGGCTTGGTCGGTGTGACACTGCTGACAGGGAATATGGCCGTTGCACAATCATATCCGTCGAAGCCGGTGAGGATCATCGTGAACCAGCCGGCAGCCGGAGGTACAGACGCAACGGGCCGGGTCATCGCACAGGGCCTGCAGGAGATTTTGGGGAAGCCCTTCATCGTTGAGAATGTTGTCGGCGCGTCCGGCGCGATTGGTATCGATGTCGTGAAGCGGGCGGAGGCCGATGGCCACACGCTGCTCTTCACCGCTTCCATTGCGGTAACCAACCAGGCGGCCAATCCGAAGGCCGCCTACGACATCACAACAGATCTTGCGCCGATTACCCTGGTGGGCGAGGCGCCCTACATCATGGCGATCAAGCCGCAGATCCCTGCGAATAATGCGCGGGAACTCGCTGCTTATGCCCACACTAGGGAGTTGAATTGGGGAATATCGCAATTTGGTGGTGGCGACCACTTTGCTTCCGCCCAATTCGTCAACGCCAGCGGTGCGAAGGCGCTGATCGTTCCGTTCAAGGGCGCCGGCCAGGCAATCACGGCCCTGATCTCCGGCGACATCGATGTCCTGATATCCCCTCCCTCCGTCATTATTCCGCAGGTTTCAGCCGGCAAGGTCAAGGCTGTTGGGGTGACCGGATCAAAGCGGATGGATGTGCTTCCCAACGTGATGACAGTCGCAGAAGCGGGATTCCCCGGCTACGACCAGACCACCTGGTTCGGCATGTGGGGGCCCAGGGGCATGTCGCCAGCCCTCGTCAACAGCATCCAGCAAGCCGTGGTTAGCGCGCTCAAGCAACCGAGGACCGTCGATTTTTTTAACAGGGCTGCGACAATCCCCGTTGGCTCAAAGCCGGACGACTTCGCGGCGTTGATAGCGAAGACTTTGACCTCTTATCGGGCGGTGGCAAAAGCGGCCAACATCACGGTGGAGTAGGGCTGCGGGACGTGGCTTCGTGATTCAGGATCGGGAGTGCCGTGGTCGTATCGGCCGCTGTATTCCCCCAGGTTGTATTTCCGAGGAGGCGGTGTGTTGAATAGCGAGAATTTTTCAAGTATTGGTGATTTCGAACGCCAGGCGATCGCCAACCTACCTCCGCATCTTTTCACCGCTTGGTTTGGCGGTCCCGGTCATGAGCATCAGGCGGCCATTGCGAATCGGCAGGCCTTCGAGAGGACAAGGCTGGTTCCCCGGGTTCTCTCCGGGATCGGCGAGCAGACCCTATCGACAACGGTGGTGGGCACCCGAGTGGAATTGCCCGTTCTTCTCGGGGCAGTCGGTGGCCAGATCCGCTTTCATTCCGACGGGGAAATCGGATCGTCCCGTGCCGCTGCGGCGGCGGGTACTGTATTCACGCTGCCGACCGGCGCACATTTCACGATCGAAGAGGTCGCTGATGCATCATCCGGCCCCAAGTGGATGCAACTGTATTATCTTGCCGATGATGAGCTGAACAAGCTGCTCGTGCAGCGCGCGGAAGCAGCCGGCTTCAAGGCGCTCCTCGTTACGGTAGATAATGCCGGGATCAGTTCATCGGAGCGGCTCGCCCGCTTCTATCGTGGGTCGCGAACAATCCCGTGGCGAAACTTGACCGAAACTATTCCTGGGAAGGTGCCGGCATCGGGCGATTGCTTTGAACTGGTTCACCGCCACGTGGGCTGGAAGGACATCCTGCGGTTGCGCAAGTACACATCGCTGCCGATCCTGGTCAAGGGAATCCAGAGCGTGGCCGATGCCAAGCTATGCGTCGAACACGGTCTTAACGGTCTTATTGTCTCCAATCACGGGGGGCACGCGCTCCATAGCCTGCGTGGCACGCTCGATACGCTGGTCGACGTTGTCGATGCGGTTGGCTCGCAGATTGAAGTGCTGATGGATGGCGGCGTTCGCAGCGGCGAAGACGTGCTGAAGGCACTTGCGGCAGGGGCGCGCGCCGTTCTGATTGGGCGCGGACTGATTTGGCCGTTGACGGCGGGCGGTCAGGAGGGTGTGGAGCGGGCTCTCGCCATCCTTAGGACGGAACTGTCGCGTGCGATGCGCTTGTCCGGCGTGGGAAATGTGGCCGAAGTGCCTCGCGAACTTCTCTATCTCGGTCGATAGCAAGGCCCAGCGCGATGGGGCGCCGACCGATTGAGGATCAGAAGTTTGACTACGTCGTCGTCGGGGCAGGATCCGCCGGATGTGTAGTCGCCGCGCGCTTGAGCGAGTCGGGCCAACACCAGGTTGCACTGATCGAGTCCGGTGGGGAGGACGATAGCTTCTGGATCCGCGTACCACTGGGATACGGGAAGCTACATGATGATCCCAGATACAACTGGATGTACGACGGCGAGCCGGAGCCCGAACTGAATGGTGCGCGCGGGTACCAGCCTCGCGGAAAGGTCCTGGGCGGGACCGGATCGATCAACGGCAGTGCCTATGTGAGGGGCAAGCCGAAAGACTACGACGACTGGGAGCGGCTCGGGAATACCGGCTGGGGTTTCCGGGACGTGCTGCCTTTCTTCAAGAAGGGGGAAGGCAATGAGATGGGGCCGAGCGAGTATCACGGCGCGGGTGGCCCCCTGAAGGTGTCCAACAACCCGCGTCATGAGCTGTGCGACGCATTCGTCCAGGCGGGGCTGCAGGCCGGGTTTCCGGAAAATCATGACTGCAACGGGGAGAGGAGCGATGGCTTCGGATACAACCAGTCGACGATCTGGAAGGGCCGTCGCTGGAGCGCAGCAGATGCTTACCTGAAACCGGCGCGCAAGCGGGGCAATCTCTGCGTTCTGACCAACGCGCATGCCACCCGGATTGCGCTCCGCCACGGCAATGCAGACGGCGTGGTCTTTCGCCAAGGTAGCCAGCTACGGACGGTGCGGGCGCGCAAAGAGGTGATCCTGTGTGCCGGCGCGTTCAATTCGCCTCAGCTGCTTCAGTTGTCCGGTGTCGGACCGGCAGAATTGCTCAAGTCGCTCGGCATCCCGGTTATCGCCGATCTGCCCGGGGTCGGCGCAAACCTGCAGGACCACTTCGGGACGGCGCTGGCCTACGAGTGCACGCGGCCGATCACCATTAACGACATGGTCAACAACCCGTTCCGTCGCATCCTCATGGGACTGGAGTACCTGTTGTTCCGCCGTGGATTGATGACCACGAATGCAAGCTTCGTCGGGGCGGCCGTGCAAACCGACTCGCAAGTTCCCGAGTCCGAGGTTCGACTCAAACTGGCACTTTGGGCGCGTTCGGCGACGGGGCTGCAGGCCCATCGTCACCGCATGGGCCTGGATGCCTATTCCGGCTTCAGCATCCTCAATTCGCTGCAGTATCCGGAAAGTCGCGGGAGCGTTCGAAGCAGGAGCGCGGACAGCGCGGTGCCACCGGAGATCCGGTTCAATTTCTTCCAATCGGATCGTGACAGGAAGACATTAGTCGAGGCTGTCCGGCTGGTGCGCCGGCTCATGTCGATGCCCGCGATGATTCCCTACGTGAAGGGGGAGCGGGCCCCCGGCGCAGACTGCGTGAGCGACGAAGAAATCATTGCCTTTTGCCGCGAGAGCGGGAAATCCTTCCACCACGCGGCCGGGAGTTGTCGAATGGGGGTGGGCGAGGATGCCGTCGTGGAACCGCGGCTTCGCGTTCGCGGCGTTGGGGGCCTGCGCGTGATCGACGCCTCGGTGATGCCACGAATCGTCGCAGCCAATCCCAACGCCACAGTGATGATGATCGCGGAAAAAGGCGCGACGATGATCCTCGAGGATGACAAAAGGTTGATGTGAAGATTGCCTCGGTGGCCGGCCGGGTCCGGAAGCCGGTGCCCAACCACAATGTCGAATGCTTCGGCTGTGAAAGCTGGTGACGGAATTGGCGACACGGGGTGGAGTGATCAAGACGCATCTTGACTCGAACAGCCAGCGATGGCATTTGTGAAGGGGATATCGTGATTGGACTCAGATCGGTTGTTGTTGCAGGCCTGGTTGGTGCGGGATTGGTTGCTGGAAATGCTGCAATCGCCCAATCCTATCCATCCAAGCCAGTGAGGATCATTGTGAACCAGCCGCCCGGAGGTGGCAGCGACTCCACGGGGCGAGTGATCTTCCTGGGCCTGCAGGAGATTCTTGGCAGGCCCGTTGTAGTTGAGAACGTTGTCGGCGGCTCCGGTGCAATCGGTATAGACGTCGTCAAGCGGGCGGAGCCCGACGGCCACACGCTTCTGTTCACCGCCTCCATTGCGGTGACCAACCAGGTAGCCAATCCGAAAGCGTCCTACGACATCACGACGGACCTCACGCCCATTACCCTTGTCGGTGAAACGGCCTACATCATGGCGGTCAGCCACCGGATAACGGCAAACAACGCGAAGGAGCTTGCAGGATTTGCCCGGACGAAAGAGCTGAACTGGGGCATTTCACAGTTTGGCAGCGGTGACCATTTCGCCTCTGCGATTTTCATCAATACGATTGGCACCAAGGCCCTGATCGTTCCTTACAAGGGTGCTGGCCCACAAATGGTCGGCCTCCTCGCGGGCGAGATTGACGCCGTATTGGCCCCTCCTACCACCGCCATTCCGCAAGTTCTGGCCGGCAAGATCAAGGCAATTGGTGTGACAGGATTGAAGCGCATGGAGCAGTTACCGAATGTAATGACTGTCGCGGAAGCGGGGTATCCGTCGTTCGAAGCGACGAGTTGGTACGGAATTTGGGGGCCGAAGAGCATGCCACCAGCCCTGGTCGCCACCATTCAGCAAGCTGTCGCAAAAGCCCTCAAGCAGCCCAAGGCCGTCGACTTCTTCCAGAAAACCGCGTTGACCCCGGTGGGTTCAACCTCGGAGGAGTTCTCAGCCCTGATCGCAAGCACCCTTGCGACGTATCGGGCGGTCGCCGCGTCGGCCAATATCAAGGTGGAGTAATTAATGCCGCGACCCATGGTACGCGAGAGCCGAACCGATCGAACTCGCGACGGACAGAAGCTGCTGACCGGTACGTGTGGAGTCAGGTACTTTCGTGCAAGTTGAGGCAGCGTGGCGTGACGAGGTTCGGAGAATCAACGGGCAGCGGCACGCCCCTGCGATGTGCCGCCCTTGCCCTTGAGGGACTTGACCTTGGTGATTTCGATCAGGAACTCAATCATCGCGACGATCTTCTTGGACATATGTCGCTTGTCTGGATAGACCACCGAAAGTGGTATTTCCTCGGGCGCAAAGGCCTGCAGTATTGGAACCAGTACGCCGGTCTGCAGTTCCTGGCGGAACAGCCACCAGGTCGAGCGGGCGATTCCAATCCCGCTACAGGCGGCAACCCGGACGGCCTCGCCGCTATGCACTTGCAGGTTCCCGCTGACGGGGACATCAAAGAGCCTGCCGTCACGCTGGAATGTCCAGCGAGGACCTCCGTGTCGACCCTGGATGCAGTTGTGGCGTGAAAGGTCTTCCGGCGATTCCGGCGTGCCATGGCGCGCAAGATAGGCGGGCATAGCGACCGTCATCATCGGGCCCTTGGTCAAGATCCTTCGGACCAGCGCTGAGTCCGCCAACTCGCCCGTACGGACGGCGAGATCAAAGCTCCCTTGGATGAGGTCCACGGCATAGTCGCTGAAATGAATATCGAGAACGATGTCCGGATACCGCTTGTAGAACTCTGGCAGATTGGGAATCAATGTAACGTGACCAAACGAAACAGGCACGACCATCCTCACCAGTCCAGAGGCGGTGTCACTTTGTTGTCGCATGGACAGGTCGGCCTGTTCCAGGTCGGCAATGATTTGCTTGCAGAGGGCGTAATATTTTCGTCCATTCTCGGTGATCGATACACGCCTGGTTGATCGATTCACGAGCAGTGTGCCGAGGTCTTCCTCAAGCCGCGAAAGGCATTTGGTGACCGCGGAAGATGAGATCCCCACCTTGATAGCGGCGGCCGACAAGCCACCGCTATCCACCACTTGAATGAAAACGTTAATTGCCTGCAGTTTGTTCAATGGGAAATTCTCGCGAGATGGGGATTAAGGCTTCAGTCCCGGAGGATGTTCCTTCCTTGTCTCCGGGGGGGCTTTAAAGTGCGGTTGAAGCGAAGTAAAGTATCTACCCGGCGAGGGTTGAAGTCAAAAGTCATCAACAGTATATGGAGTTGATCGATGTCATTTCTGGTCATGCAGAAGCGCGCGGGCGGTTGGAGCGGATCGATAGTCGAAGAGCATCGGGCTTTCATGCGCAAGGTGAAGGACCAACTCATCGCCTTCGGGCCGCTAACATCGGATGGTGGAGGGGCTGCGGGATATGTGTATTTCACAAGACACGATGCGGCTTCGGATATGTCGGCCTTCGTCCTGGAGGACCCGCTGTCAGGCTCCGCTGATACGATCTGTCACCCATGGCGCTCGCGCCTGGATCGGATGCAGGTGAATATCCCGCCACGCCCAGGGCGCCAGGGATTTTTCATGTGGGGACTGGGCACTCCTGATGCGCCGCAGAGACGCGAAGCCTTGCATGCGGCCCACGCGGCATATTTTCGGAAGTTTGACCCTGACCATTTTGTTGCTCGCGGGCCGATACTGGCGACGGACCAGCAGTCGTGGCGTGGATCGGCAGTGGCTATCGAGGTCGAAAATCGGAGTGCCTTCGATACCTATCTCAACAACGAGCCGTTCTACCAGAACGGACTGTACGGACTCGTTGAGATCTACGGCTGGAGTCGGGGTGAGTCCGCGGGAATTTAGCGATCGGGAATGGGCTGGCCACGTTCTTGGATTTCCAAATCTTCCGCTTACGGGGAGCGGTCCTTACAGCTGCCAAATTTTCCGTGTACGAAGAAGTGTCTTTCCACCTTCCCCACGGATTGCTCATTTTGACGGTAGGGCTTTGAATTACACTGACACAGCAGCAGGAAGCTGCTTTGATCAGGCATCGGACGTCAGGCACAGCATCGCGCCGATCCTCCCTTGATGAAGGCAGGTTTTTAGCACGTTCCCGTTGCCATTTGGCCCCTCGTTGGTGCCAGTCGGGATGCGTCTCAGCCCCATGCAATTCGAGAGGAGAGAGAAGGATGAACGAGTTTCGAAAGCTCAGGACCGGTATCTTTATCCCGCCGCACCATCCGATTGACGAGGACCCGACGCTCTGCATGGAGCGCGACCTCGAACTCACCGAGTGGGCCGAACATCTCGGCTACGACGAGGTCTGGTACGGAGAGCATCACTCCGGTGGCTACGAATTGATCGGGTCCCCCGAGCTCTTCATTGCCACGGCGGCTGCCCGGACCAAGCGCATCAAACTTGGCACTGGCGTGGTCTCGCTGCCGTACCACAATCCGTTCATGGTCGCGCAGCGCTTCGTGCAACTGGACCACCTGACACGCGGCCGCGCCATGCTTGGCTGCGGACCTGGCCTCCTCATCCTTGACGCCATGATGCTCGGCGTTCCCCCCAAGAAATCGCGCGAGCGGATGGAAGAGTCGCTCGAGATCATCCTGCGCCTGCTCGCCGGGGAGACAGTTAACCATGAAAGCGAATGGATCACGCTCAGGGATGCCCGGCTACACCTCCTGCCGTACACGCGGCCGCGGCCCCACGTCGCCGTGGCGAGCGCCGTGACACCGAACGGCGCCTATCTCGCCGGTCGCTATGGCTTGGGCATGCTCTGCGTCACCGCCTCGCTGTTCGCCGGCTACGACGTCCTCGGCGTCAATTGGGATGTCGCGTGCAAGACGGCAGCGGAGCATGGCCGCACCATGGATCGTCAGGACCTTCGGGTGGTGACCCAGATTCACCTCGCGGAGACCCGCGAGGAGGCGCTCAATAACTGCAAATGGGGGTTCGACAAGTACCAGGACTACATGGCCGCGCTGTATCCGGACGGCGGTCGCCTCGGCAAGGGTAGCCTCGAGGAGGTGATGAGCCGCGACATGATCGTCATCGGAACCCCTGATGACGCCATAGAATTCCTTGAGAAATACTGGGAGAAGACGGGTGGTTTCGGTACGCTACTGATGTTCGGTATCAACTGGGCCAAGTTCGAGGCGACCAAACGCAGCTACGAACTCTTCGCGCGCTACGTGCGGCCGAAGTTCGAGGGGCGTATGTGGGAGCGGCAGGAATCGCTTGATTACATGCGGGCGAACGCCGAAGATTATGGTTCGCAGAGAAAAGAGGCGGCGAGAGAGACAGTCGAGAAGCGCTTCAGTGGCGTAGTGCCGCGCGCGACAACGCGGCCACCCGTGTGACAGGCCAGCATACTCCGTAGAAGCCGGCTGCCCCAGTCCTCTCGTGACGGTGTTGACGCTGTAATGGGTCTGAGCCTGCGCTGACGGGCACCTCGCCCCTTTCTGCGGACAGCCTCCCCGACTACCGTCGCGAAGACGGGTAATCGAACACGATGCAGCGCGTCGACCCTTTTGCGTGTGCTTTGAAGACAAAGATTGGCCAGATGACACTTCGACTTGGCGTTGACATAGGCGGGACGTTTACCGATTTCGTGGTGATCGATGAGGGCACCGGTGCGATCACAGTCGACAAGTGCCTGACCACGCCGCGCCATCCGGAAGAGGCGATCCTCACCGGCATCGGGCGGATGGAGGCGCGGGACTTGGGTGGGGCCTCGTTCTCTGCCGACATCGTCCATGCCACCACCCTCGTGACGAACGCCATCATCGAGGGCAAGGGAGCTGCGACTGGCCTGGTCACGACCGAGGGCTTTCGCGACCTTCTGGAGATGGGCCGTGAATCCCGCTATTACGTCTACGACCTTGAGCCGCAGTTTCCGCAGCCGATCATTCCCCGATCGTTGCGCCGCACCGTTCACGAGCGGACCTTCGTTGACGGTACGAGTATTCCGCTTGACGAAGACGAACTGGCCGGGATTGTCCGCGATTTCCAGCGCCAGGGAGTCCGTGCCATTGCTGTGATGTTCCTGCACTCCTATAGAAATCCCGCCAACGAGTTGCGTGCCCGGGACGTCATCAGGACGGTCGCACCCGACATGCAGGTTTCGCTTTCACATCAGGTAGTCTCCAGGCCGAGGGAGTATGAACGCCTGTCCACGACTGTCCTGGACGCCTACATCAAGCCGATCATTTCGGGATATATCGACCGGCTCCAGGAGCGCCTCGATGAGCGCGCGTACGCCAAATCCCTGTCGATGATGCTGTCGAATGGCGGCATATCGCCGATCGACATCGCCAAGGACTATCCGATTCAGTTGGTCGAATCCGGTCCTGCGGCCGGCGTGGAGGCGGCCCGGTACTACGGAAACGTGTTGGGGCTCGATCGCGTGCTGGCGTTCGACATGGGCGGTACTACAGCAAAACTCTGTCTCGTGCGGGACGGCAAGGTGGGGCGGACTCGCGACTTCGAAGTCGCTCGCGTGCATCGTTACCGGAAGGGAAGCGGCTATCCGATCGCCGTGCAAGTGTACGACCTCCTCGAGATAGGGGCCGGCGGCGGCAGCATCGCGGGCATCGACGGGTTGGGCCTGCTCGCCGTGGGCCCGCGGAGCGCAGGTTCGGAGCCGGGGCCGGCCTGCTATGGCCGTGGGGGAACCCGCCCGACAGTCACCGATGCGAACGTGGTTCTCGGGTTCATCAGCCCAGCCTCCTTTCTCGGTGGCGAATTTGTGCTTGACGGTGAAGCCGCGGCCTGTGCCATCGACATCCATGTGGCCGCGCCGCTGGGGATTTCCATCGAGGCAGCGGCATGGGGCATCCTCGATCTCGTCACTGAGACCATGGCCTCGGCCGCGCGGCTTCACTTGGCTGAGCATGGTCAGGATCCCTCTCGCTGTGCCCTGATTGCTACCGGTGGCGCAGGGCCCGTGCATGCGGTGGCTCTGGCTCGCCGGCTTGAAGTCCCTACCGTGGTCGTACCGCCGATGCCTGGGGTCATGTCCGCATTTGGACTGCTGGTGGCGCGTCGCTCATTTGAAATCAGTCGTGCCATAAGGATCCCGTTTTCGGGCGTAGCGATTCCCGAGATCGAGCGGATGTTTGGTGAGATCGAGGTCGAAACCCGTGCCAGAAGCGGAATTACGGGCCAGATGGTCATCGAACGGTACGTGGAAATCCGGCACGTCGGTCAGGAGTCCGCGGTGGAGGTCGAGATTTCCGGGAATTGGGAAGGTGCGGCTACTGCTTCCGCCGCGCTTGATGGATTTGGCGATGAGTATGAGCGGCGTTATGGTCGGCGCGGTGATGGCGGGCCGCTCGAGATATCGACGCTTCGGGTCGCGGTGGCAGCAGAATCCGGATGCGAGCAGAAATGGTCCGCCATCCAGCCGGAGCATGCGCTGCCAAGGAGCCAGCGAACTATCCGGTTCGGGGAGAAGAGCGAGGCAGTGGCAGTGATACAGCGCGGTGCGCTCGCAGCGGGAGATGAGGTTGTCGGTCCCGCAGTCATCGAGGAGCGGGAATCGACCACCGTGATCTGGCCGGGGGATCGCGTCGTGGTCGACGCTTCGTCGGCGCTGATCATCAGCGTGGGCCTGACGACGTGAACTCGCAGCGCAGGGTCACGGGCTGCGCCGGCCGCGGGCGTTACTTTACTCGGGAAGGCAGTCTATGAGTGTCGAAAGCATACGTCTCAGCGTTCTCTGGAACCGGCTCATCGCGACGGTAGACGAAGCAGCCAATGGATTGGTGCGCTCGTGCTATTCGCCCAATGTGCGCGAGTATCACGACTATTGCGTGGGGGTCTTCGATCGCAAGGGGCGGTTGCTGGGGCACTCAACTCATACGACCAGCGGATTCATCGGTGTGATCACGCCGCTAGTCCAGGATCTCATTCGCATCTTCAGTGGCGCGATGAATCCGGGGGATGTCTACATAACCAATGACCCGTGGATGGCTACCGGACACCTCCTTGATGTCACCCTGGCACGGCCGCTTTTTCACCGTGGTGCATTGGTCGGGTTTGCGGTCTGCGTCGTGCATCATTCCGACATCGGCGGGCGAATGTCGGATATCGAGTCGCGCGACGTGTATGAAGAAGGTATCCAGATCCCTCCGCTCAAGTATCTCGATGCGGGCAAGGAGAACGATGGCGTTGTCCAGCTCCTGTTGAGGAATGTGCGCACGCCACACAAGGTTAATGGTGACCTTCACGCTCAACGGTCCGCGCTCCACATCTGCGAGCGTAGCCTTGGCAAGATTCTTGACGATTATCCGGGCGAGACGATCGAAGGGATCGCCGACCGGATCATTGCCCGTTCCGAAGAAAGCATGCGCTCTGCAATACGGAGCATTCCTGCCGGCACCTACCGCTCGTCCCTTGTGCTGCCGCCCATCGGCCGCCACCCCCATCCGATCCCGCTCGTGCTGGCCATCGAGGTCGGCCAGGATCGCATCCGCCTGGACTTTACCGGCTCATCGCCCGAGATCGCCGCGGCAGTGAATTCGCCGATCAATTATGCCAAGGGCTATGCCTACTATGCATTGAAGCAATTGTTGGACCCCCATATACCGAACAATGATGGTTGCATCGCGTCGTTCGAATTCTTTGCCCCGCCAGGTAGTGTCCTGAACTGCACCCGTCCGGCGCCAACCTGGGGGCGCTCGGTCGTCTCGCACTATCTTCCCGAAATGGTGTTCGATGCGCTCTCCGGCGTTTTGGCGGATCGGGTGATTGCCGTTTGTGGTTCGGCGCCGGCCAGCAGTGTGGTTTGTCGCGGCCGTCGTTACGACGGGCAGGATTTCCTCGCGCTGCAATCGGACAAGGGCGGCTACGGTGCCTCGGCGAATATCGACGGTAAAGACTGCCTGTGCTATCCGCACAATGTTGCCAACATACCGATCGAAATCACCGAGAACGATAGCGCGGTGGTGTACCTGCGAAAGGAACTGTTGTGCGATTCCGGTGGGCCGGGGCGCCGTCGCGGCGGGTTGGGTCAGGTTGTGGAGTTCAAGGTAGCCGAGGGGTCGATTGCGCCCATTGGTGACGTTATTCTGGTCGCGCGCGGGTCGCCGCGCGGCGAAGATTCTCTATGCCCCGTGAATGGCATTCTCGGTGGGAAAAGCGGCCGCGGTACATCCCTCGAACTGAACGGTAACCCCCTGGCTCACGGCAGTACCAGCCGGCTGAAATCGGGTGACCGCGTGCGGCTCGAACTTCCCGGCGGTGGTGGTTATGGTGATCCCAGGGAGCGCGAGTCCGAGCGTGTAATCGCCGATGTGCGCGATGGCCGGGTGTCGATCGAAGCGGCGCGAACCGACTATGGTGTCACCATCGATCCTGAGGCATTGACGCACCATTTAGCTGAAGCTTAGCCCAGTCGAAAGAGGAGAGGACCCTATGGTTCGCTTGTCCGATCTGTTGCCGGAGGAACAGGAGAGTCATCTCAGCAAAGTACCGACGCTACAGCCGCTTCCCGGCCAACCCTGGGTCCGCGGCAAGCCGCTGGCGCAACGGCGCGTGGCTATCGTGACGACTGCAGGACTGTGCGTGCGCGGCGACCGCCCGTTCGACTCCGGGGGGGCGGGTATGGATTACCGGGTCATTCCGGAGGGCACATACGCTGCAGACGTGATCATGAGCCATGTTTCCGTCAACTATGACCGCTCCGGCTTCCAATCGGACTGGAATGTCGTGTTTCCGCTGGAACGGTTGCGGGAACTGGTCCGGGAGAAAGTGGTGGGTGCGGTCGGGGCATTTCACTACTCTTTCATGGGCGCCATCGCACCAATCACGCTCTACGAGGGCAAGGCACGCGAACTGGCAGCCCTGCTCAAGGAGGATGATGTGGACGGGGTGTTGCTGACACCTGTTTGACCGCGCTGTACGTGCGCCGTGAGCGCACTTGGGCACTACCTGGAAGAAGAGGGAATTCCCACGGTTTCCATCAGCCTGATACGAGAGCACACGGCTGCGATCAAGCCGCCGCGAGCGCTGTGGGTGCCGTTCATGCTCGGACGCCCGCTGGGGGTGCCAAACGATTCTGAATTCCAGCGCAAGGTGATGACAGCGGCGCTGTCGCTGCTGGAGCGGGAGGCTGGGCCCATCCTTGAGGATTTTCCCGAGGATGCTCCGTATGAGGATCTGGGTGCAGAGCCCGAAGGGCTGTCCTGCCCCGTCACGTTTCCACGCTTGCGGTCCGAAGGCACGCTTGCCGAGCGGCTCTCCGATGAAATCGCGCAGCTACAGGTGTGGCATGACCTATCGGTCAGGCACCGCGGACGAACGACACTAGGGGCGACCGGATTGTCACCGCAGGCAATCGGGGAGTTCCTGGTCTCTTCATTGAGTGAGGAGGAGCTGGCTTCCTATCGGCCTGATGTTGGTGCTGCTGCCGCATTGAAGCTGGCGACCGATGAATTAAAGGCGTACTACTACGAGGCAAAATCTGTTCAGCCTGGCCGGCATTCTCCAGCTGAAATTGAGCACTGGTTCTGGATGGAAACATCAGTGGGTCAGGTATTTTTTGAAATTTATAAGAAAGCGACTCGCAGTACGGACCCAACGATGAAACCACTGGCCACGGTAGCCCTGGTGCCGCGAACGGTACGAGAGGCACTGAAGGCGCGTGATGCGGTGTCTGCGTCGCGTTGAGAACAACTCTTGTGCCTGGTAGGAATAGAAAAGTGGGTTCGGGGACCTTTCTTCTCGCGGCAATAGCGGCCAAAATCCCTTCACCTAGGAAACTCGACCGGGCGACAGCAAGCATCCTGAGCCGGCGAGGGTGAACATTGTCGGTATTCGAAGCGAGGGGAGTCCAACGTGCGAACAAGATCTAATGTTAGTGGCCTGAAGTTGAGAAGTATTTTTCTCGCCGTTGCGGCGTCGATCGCCGGATTCGGTCTGGCCTGCGGCGCGGGTGTGGCCACGGCACAGAGTTATCCGAGCAGGCAAATCACCATTGTGGTGCCCTATCCCGCCGGCGGTGGTGGCGACGCTGCGTCACGGATCCTGGCCCAAAAGATGGGCGATGTTGTGGGACGTCCAGTCATTGTGGACAACCGGGCCGGTGCGGGAGGAACAATCGGCACCGCAACAGTGGCCAGAGCGGCAGCGGACGGTTATACCGTGCTCTGGGCGGACCCCAGCCTGCCGACCACGCCAGCGCTGTTCAAGAATCCCAGTTTCGATGCGAAGCGAGATTTTGCCCCCGTGGTATGGGTCGTCACTGCGCCGCTGACATTGGTTGCTCATCCTTCCGTGCCTGCAAAGAACGTACAGGAGCTGGTTGCCCTTGCCAAGTCCAAGCCGGGGCAGATCAATTTTGCGCACCCTGGCAGCGGGATGTCCTATTTGGCGATGATAGCGCTGGCGCAGGAAACACATACAAACATGGTTTATGTTCCCTACAAAGGGGCGGGGCCGGCACTAACCGATGTGATCGGTGGCCAGGTGCATGTCGGGTTCCAGATCAGCAATGCAGTCGTCGAGCACTCCAAGGCCGGCAAGGTCCGCGCGCTTGCCATGACTGGGCTCAAGCGAGCGGCGATCCTGCCCGATGTACCGACCTTCAAGGAGAGTGGCATCGACTTGCCTAATCTGGATGCCGGCATTTGGTGGGGCCTGATGGTGCCGGCCGCAACGCCAAGAGATGTGATCCAGAAACTGAACGGCATTGTCAACGAGACGCTACGTGATGCTGATGTAAGGCAACGCTATGCAGCGGGAGGCATATCCGTGGTGGGAAGCAGTGTCGATGAATTCACCCGTCTCATGGAGGGACAGTACGATTACTGGCCGCGCATGCTGAAGACCGCCGGTGTCCAGCCCGAATAGCGGACGAAGACGCAAAGAGTGAATATCCTGTCGCGCCGATGAGTTCGTACGCGCCCCGATCCCTGGACAGAGCGTACTGCATCGAAGACCTGCGTGGGCTTGCCCGACGCCGCCTGCCACGGGCCGTGTTTGACGTGTTCGACGGGGGCTCTGAGCGCGAGCTGACGCTGCGCGATAACGTCGCTGCTTTTGCGCGTATCCGCCTGATGCCTAAGATCCTCAGCGGAGCGTCGAAAGTGGACCTGCAGACGAACATTTTCGGCAAGAGCGTGGAAATGCCGATTGCGATCGCACCGACCGGTCACGCCGGGGTGGGCTGGCACGGAGCCGATTGCGCGATCGCTAAGGCAGCGCGTCAGTTCGGGATACCTTACTCGTTGGCGACCTCCGCAACGCCCTCGATTGAGGAGATGGCGCGGCAGGTCGGCGGGAGGCTCTGGTTCCAGTGCTACATGTTCAAGCAGCGAGACTTCACACACAGCCTCATCCAGCGCGCGCAGGATGCTGGCTATGAATGTTTGATCGTCACGGTGGACCTGCCGGTTGGCGGCCGGCGCTTGCGGGACCTGCGCAACGATTTCGCGGATCCGTTCCGGTTCACCCTGCGCAACGTGACTGATTTTGCCTCCCGCCCTGCCTGGGCCTGGTCGATGATTCGTCACGGTAAGCCGGTACTCGGCAACCTGACGGACTTCGTTCCGGGCGGCGACGTCGTCGCGGTCACCTCAACGGTCGGCCGCAACTACGATCCTGCATTTGATTGGGACGGACTGAAAGGGATCCGTGACGCCTGGAAGGGCAGGATGCTGGTAAAGGGCGTTATACGGGGAGACGACGTCGAGCCCCTGGTCAGGTTGGGCTGTGACGGTGTGGTCGTTTCGAACCACGGCGGCCGACAACTCGACGGCTGCATCGCATCGATCGATGCGCTGCCGGGGGTGGTGTCGGCCGCCGGTGGCCGTCTGGCGGTATTGCTGGATGGAGGCATCAGGCACGGTGCAGACGTGTTCAAGGCGCTGGCGTGTGGCGCCCAGGCAGTGCTGATCGGCCGTGCCACGCTGTTTGGAGCCTTCGCGGGGCGGGATGCGGGAGCGGCGCGCGCACTGTCTATCCTCGAGGAGGAACTCCGCCGCACCATGCATTTGTGCGGGGTCGGCCGGATATCCGACATCACGCCCGATCTGCTCGCTCCCAGGGCGACTGTTCCGGGACAATAGGCGCGGTCGTCAGTCTTCGAAAACAAACAAATACAGCAAGCAAAGATGATTCTTTCAGTCTCGGCAGCAGAGGTCGCGAAGCGGCGCGCGCGGATCCAGGGTGCAATTGCCGGACCGTCCTGGCGCACGAATTATCTCGGGACATTTGGCGTGACGTCGACAGACGGGCCGCCATTGGCGTTTCGCGTCGACATGGGGGCCGACACTGTCACCAAACCGCATTTTCATGAAGTAGACCAATTTCAGGTTTTTCTCGACGGTTGCGGTCGTCTCGGGCGTCACGAAATCACGAAGCTTGGCGTGCATTATGCGGATCATCACTCCGCCTATGGCCCCGTCGCTGCCGGGAACACCGGCTTCTCCTACCTGACCCTGCGTCCTCGACAGGACAGCCGGATTATCTATAGCGATGAACCAGGATCCCGCCAACGGGTACTGCCGGGCAAGAGGCGCCAATACACCGTTGCCAACGTCAGCCTGTGTATCGAGCCCGTCAGGGCTGCGCGGGACCAGTCCAGCCTTGAACCCTTGTTCGAGGCGCAGTCCGACGGGTTGGCGGCCTTCGTATTGCGCCTGGGTGCCGGCATGTCGGTACCCACCCCGGATACCGCGGAGTCCGGCGGGATGTACATATTTGTCGCCAATGGCTGCCTTGTGACGGGGCGCGACAGTTTTCCAACGCACTCACTGATGTGGGTTAGTGCTGGAGACGCCATTGAAGTGATGGCGGATGAGATAGGACTCGAAGCCCTATTGTTGAGGTTCCCGATGGCGGCGAAGGAGTAGGGCCTTGCGCACGAGTACTGTATGGACGCAAGGAGAAAGCCATCTGTAATGCGATGCTGCTGTGATGATATGACCAGTATGTTCCCGGCGCAATATTAAGGAGATTGGACAATGAAGTGCGTTAAATGGCTGAAAGGGAAGTTGGATGGGCGCATGGACAGGCGGAGCGTCGCGCTGGCCGGGGCCGCTGCCCTGTTGTGGTCGCTTTCAGGAGCGGTTTTTCCCGCGGAGGACTATCCGGCCCGCCCGATCACCCTGGTGGTGTCCTACCCGGCGGGTGGGGCGACAGATTCAGTCGCGCGGATCATCGCGTCGAAGCTCACGGAGCTTATCCAGCAGCAGATTCTTGTCGACAATCGTGGCGGTGCTGGCAGCACCATCGGAACACGTCTGGTCGCGCAGGCAAAGCCCGACGGATACACGCTGTTGCTGGGAGATATGGGCCTGCCCACTGGCCCCGCCCTGGTCAAGAACCTGGCCTACGATCCGAAATCGGACCTGGTTCCGATCGCCTTTGTCGGCTCGGCGCCGCTGGTTCTCGTCGCCCATCCTGCGCTGCCGGCCACATCGGTCAAGGAACTGATTTCGCTTGCTGCTGCGAAGCCCGGCTCGATCAGCATTGCGCATGCAGGCGCGGGTACTCCCTATCTCGCGGTCGTCGCGCTGCTTCAGAGCACTGGTGTAAAGATGGTCGAGGTTCCATACAAGGGGGCTGCTCCGGCGCTGGCCGATGTGGTCGGCGGCCATGTGCCATTGACCTTCGCCTCTGCAACGGTGGTCCGTGCCCAGATCCTCTCAGGCCAATTGCGAGCGCTGGCCGTGACCGGTGCCGCGCGGGCGGCGGTCCTGCCCGAGGTGCCGACGTTCAAGGAGGCGGGTGTCGATTTGTCCATCATGGATGCGGGTTCCTGGTGGGGGGTGCTTGCGCCGAAGGGAACGCCGGTTGCATTTGTCGACAGGCTTAATGCGCTCGTCGCAAAAGTCCTTGACGACGCCCAGACCAGGGAGCGCCTTGCCGGCAATGGCGTTTCCGTAAAAGGCGGAACGTCACGTGAATTCGGGGAGTTCCTCACCAAGCAATACGCCTACTGGCCAGCGGCCCTGCGGGCGGCAGGCGTAGAACCCCAGTAACGACAAACGTTCGTATTGTCCGACCGGAGGGGCACTAACCTCGATGAGGGCGGGCATCACAGGAGAGCGAGATGAGTGACATAAAAGAAAGCCGTCTAGATGTCGGTGCCGCTGCAGCAAATCAGTCAGCCCCGACCTGGGACGGCGCTGCGATTTTTCGCAATACGGCAATCACCTATGACGCGGGCGACAAGGCGAACGGCAGCCTTTATCTTTGTGATCCGACGGGTGGACAGCAGAAACAGATCGTGGAGAAGGTGATTGAAAATCTCCGCGGGAAATCGCTGTGGTCCTCGGAGGAGTCAAAGCAGGTGCGCGACGACCAACGGAAAGCCTATGAGGAGCAACTGTCGTTCATCGAGGCAATGGAGTTTGCGGCGGACGGGGGCACGCTTGTGATCGCACGCTGCAACCATCCCAAATTTCCGTCCAGTGCCGAGCGCTTCTCGGCCTGGAAGATCGCTCTGGGCAGTGTAAGCAAAGGGCTCTGAGGGCGCTGCCTGTCAATATCGCTGTAATGTCATATCACGGCACTTCCCAATGCTCGATGATGAGTTGCAGGCTCTGCACGCCGTTGTACTCGTTGACTGATATTCGGTAGGCAGCTCTCACGGCGGCGGGCAGTGGTTCGGATGCGTTGAAGTGCATGGCCTCCAGCGTCTGGTCGCCGCGCCGAAGTTTCAGCTTGAGGTGTTTCTCTCCGACGATGCGCTGGCTCACCACGCTGAACTCGTCCCAGAACAGCGGCTGGGGAAAAGCCTGTCCCCAGATCTGGTCCTCCAGCAGGCGCGCGGTGGCGAGGCTCATGTAGGAGGGCTCGAGCGAGCCGTCGGTCTCGATGCGGTGGGCCAGTTCCTCCGGGGGCAGCATGTCGCGCACCGCCTGCTCGAATGCGGCAGAAAATCGCGCCAGTTCCGATTCGAGGAGGGTGACGCCTGCCGCCGCAGCGTGGCCGCCGAAGCGGATCAGCACGCCCGCCTCGCGCTTGGCGACAAGATCGAGCGCATCGCGCAGGTGCAGGCCGCGAATGGAGCGGCCCGATCCTTTCAATTCCTGCGCACCGCCGGTGTCCTCGGCGCGGGCGAAGGCGATGGTGGGCCGGTGCCAGCGATCCTTCACGCGCCCGGCGAGGATGCCCACCACGCCCTGATGCCAGGCCGGATCGAACAGCGACAGCGAGTACGAATCCCCGACGCTGACGCTGGCGAGCATCTTCTCGGCCTGCTCGCGCATGTCCCCCTCGATGCCGCGCCGCTCGCGGTTGAGATCGTCGAGGCTGCGGGCAATCTCCAGCGCACGCCCGGCATCCTCGGTGACGAGGCACTCGATGCCCAGTGCCATGTCCGCGAGGCGCCCGGCGGCGTTGATGCGAGGTCCCAGCAGGAAGCCCATGTCGAATGAGGCCGCCCGCGTGCTCGATCGCCCGGCCACGGCGAACAGCGCGCGAAGTCCCGGCTGCATTCGCCCGGCGCGGATGCGCTTGAGTCCCTGCGCCACCAGCACGCGGTTGTTGCGATCGAGCGCGACCACGTCGGCGACGGTCCCGAGCGCCACCAGATCGAGCAGCTCGCCGAGATTGGGCCCTTCGCCCTCGAGCACGCCGCGCCGCCGCAGCTCGGCGCGCAGCGCCAGCATGACGTAGAACATGACGCCCACGCCCGCGAGATTCTTGCTCGGGAACGTGCAGCCCGGCTGGTTGGGGTTGACGATGGCTGCGGCCGCGGGCAATTCCGCTCCAGGCAGGTGATGGTCGGTGACGATGACGCGGATGCCCAGGGCGTTAGCGGCGGCCACGCCCTCCACGCTGGCGATGCCGTTGTCCACGGTGACCAGCAGGCTGGGCTTGAGTTCGGCCGCGAGCTGCACGATTTCCGGCGTGAGTCCGTAGCCGAAACGAAAGCGATCGGGGACGATGTAGCGCACGTCAGCCGCCTGGCCGGCGCGCGCCCCGGACTTGAGGCGCATGGCCCGCATGGCCCGCACGCCCACCGCGCAGGCTGTCGCGCCGTCGCAGTCGTAATCGGCGACGATGACGATGCGCTCGCCTTTTTCCATGGCGTCGGCGAGCAGTGTTGCGGCCTCGGCTGCCCCCTTCAGGTCGGTGGGCGGGATAAGCCCGGCCAGCGAGTCGTCAAGCTCGCTCTTGTCGGCGATGCCGCGGGCGGCCGCCAATCGCGCGATGATGGGGTGCACGCCGGCGCGCACCAGCTTGTCCTCGGCGCGCAACGGAACCTTGCGAACGGAGACTTGGGCGTCTGTCACGTGCGCTCCCCGGTGAGGTTGAGATAGCGTTCCAAGGGTTTGATACGGCGCCAGAAGCGCCGCAGGTCGCCGCGCACCACCTCGACCTCGATCCCCGACGAACCTGATTCCTCATTGGCTGAGCTGTCGCGGCTGCCCAATGCGGTGATGCTCAGCATGCCGATGCGGCCGCGGCGCAGGGCCTCCAGTAGTGGATCGAGCCATTCGCGTTCGATGTGGTGCGCCTGTGTCATCCAGCCCGCGTGGTCGGCATAGGCGGCGGGCCCGCTCAGGCCATCCAGCATGACGAGCGCGCGCCCCGAGTCGCGGGCGATGCGCAACCATTCGGGTGCACTCGCCGGCAGCACCGAAGCATTGCCGCCGGCCGACTGCACCAGCCCGCGAATGACCGGGTCGTTGGCATGCACCTGGTCGAAGGCGCGTGCCTCGGGTGTGGCAATGCCGCCCGCGCCCCAGAACCACAGGCTGTTGATGGCCGGCTCGCCGCGCCCTTCGCGCGCAGTGTTGACCGGGTGTTCGTGGAGCAGCATCTGCACTTCGTTGGCGATGGCGTTCCAGCGCATCGCTTCGGCGCCTTGCGGCAGGTTGCCCTGGATCGCCTGGCCGCGCGCCGCGTGCACGGGTGTCCATTGAATCGCCGTTGCGGGCGCCGTTGCGGCAAACCCTTCGTTCAGTCGTGCATACCAGCGCAGCGGCGTGGTGACATCGAATGCCAGTGTCGGCGCGAAGTGCGCGTTGACGGTTTGGGCGAGGGCCGTGGCTTCGTCTGCCGTGATGCTGAACACGCACGCATCGGCGAGGACCAGCGCGTCGCGATCGACGGTCAGTTGCACCGGGTCGGCACGCAGCCAATGTGTGGTCCCGGGCGTGCCGCCGTCGCCGAGCAGGCTCGTGGCGGCGGTGAGCGCCGCCTCCGGCAGCCCATGGCGCGCGGCCAGCCAACTGTAGAGACTGTCGCCGATGGTCGTTCGCCGCCCGCGCGCGAAGATCATTTCGGCGCAAGGCAGGGCAGGCGCGGTGTTGTCGCTGTCCGGGAGCAGATAATGCCGCCGGTCGGGGGCGAGGTAATCCTTGCGCAGGAGGTCGGGGACGAGCAGGTGAACATGCATGTGGGGCGAGTCTAACAGGCGCGTGACGCGAGTCAGTGACCGGCGAAGGCCACCCTAGGGCTGCCCGATATGGCACACTGCGGCGGTGAATCTTCCTTACGAACTGTTCGTCGGCCTGCGCTATACCCGGGCACGCAAGAAGGTCAGCGGCGGTAACCGCTTCATTTCCTTCATTTCCTTCACCTCCATGCTGGGCATTGCGCTGGGCGTGGCGGCGCTGATCGTGGTGCTGTCGGTGATGAACGGCTTCCAGAAGGAGCTGCGCGCGCGCATCCTCGGCGTGGCCTCGCATGTGCAGGTGTCGGGCCCGGCGGGGGAACTCACGGACTGGCCGACCGTGGCCGCCGCGGCAAAAGCCGATGCCGCGGTGGTTGGCGTGGCGCCGTACGTGAATGCGCAGGGACTGCTGTCTTCCGGACCGGCAGTGCGCGGCACCGTGGTGCGCGGCATCCTGCCCGAGGAGGAGGCCAAGGTCGCCGACATCGGCAGCCATATGCTCGCCGGCCGGCTCGATGCACTGCGCGAAGGCGAGTTCGGCATCGTGCTCGGTTCGGAGCTGGCACGCGCGGTGGGTGTGCGGCTCGGCGAGCGCATCACATTGATTGCCCCTCAGGGCCTGGTGACCCCGGCGGGGGTGCTGCCGCGGCTCAAGCAGTTTCGCGTGGTCGGCGTCTTCGAAGTCGGCATGTTCGAGTACGACTCGGGTCTCGCGCTCGTTCATCTGGCGGATGCGCAGAAGCTCTACTCCATGGCCGATCGCGTGTCGGGCGTGCGCCTGAAGCTGGTCGACCTGTTCCAGTCGCGGCAGGTGGCGCAGGCGCTGACGACCCGCCTGCAGGTCGAGCAGCGCCGGGAGCTGTACATCACCGACTGGACGAAGAGCCACGCCAATTTCTTTCGCGCCGTGCAGATCGAGAAGAACGTCATGTTCATCATCCTGATGCTGATTGTCGCGGTGGCGGCGTTCAACATCGTGTCCACGCTGGTGATGGCGGTGGCCGACAAGCGCGCCGACATTGCCATCCTGCGCACGCTGGGTGCGAGCCCGGGCGGCATCATGCGCGTCTTCATCGTGCAGGGCGTGCTGATCGGCGTGATCGGCACGCTGATCGGCGTCGTGGGCGGCATCCTGCTGGCACTCAATGTGAGCACCGTGGTGCCGTTCATCGAAAGCCTTTTGGGCGTGCAGTTCCTAGCAAAAGACATCTACTACATCAGCGAACTGCCTTCGGACCTGCAGCGCGCCGACGTGCTGACGATTGCCGTCATGTCGCTGGTGCTGAGCCTGCTGGCGACCCTGTACCCAAGCTGGCGCGCTTCACGCGTGAACCCGGCCGAGGCGCTGCGCTATGAGTGAGGCCATGGGCAATGTCGCGGCAAACCGTACGGAAAGCGCGGAAAGCGCGGAAAGTGCAGCGACGCCGGTGCTGGAAAGCCGTGGCCTGTGCAAGGCCTACGCGCAGGGCAGCGCACAGATCCACGTGCTCCGGGGCGTGGATTTTTCCGTGGCCAAAGGCGAGTTGGTAGCCATTGTCGGGGCATCCGGTTCAGGAAAAAGCACGCTGCTCCACCTGCTGGGCGGGCTGGATGCGCCCAGCGGCGGCGAGGTGACCGTGCTGGGTCGGCGAATGGATTCGCTGTCGGAGGCAGAGCAGGGAGACCTTCGCAATCGCTCGCTCGGCTTCGTGTACCAGTTCCATCACCTGCTGGTCGAGTTCACGGCATTGGAGAATGTGGCCATGCCACTGCTCATCCGGCGCATGCCGCGGGACGCAGCATATGCTGCGTCCGCGGCCATCCTGCACGAAGTGGGGCTGGGAGAGCGTCTCGAGCACACGCCGGGGGAGTTGTCCGGCGGCGAGCGCCAGCGCGCCGCGCTGGCCCGGGCACTGGTGACGGAACCCGCCTGCGTGCTTGCCGACGAGCCCACCGGTAACCTCGATCGCGAGACCGCGGCGCAGGTATATGAACTCATGCTGGACTTGAACCGCCGTCGCGGCACCAGCTTCATCATCGTGACCCACGAGCCCGGCCTTGCCGCCAGCGCCAATCGCGTGCTGCGCCTGGCGGATGGCTACCTTCGTCCCGAATTGCCCTGACGTCGAAGCACGCGGCAGGCCGATGCTGAAGCGATTGCTCAGTGGTTTGTTCAGTGCCGGGGGGCGCGGTCTTGCGCGCGAACAGCACCCGGGCCCGCAAGACCCGTCGGCGTCCATGGAGCCGGACGCTGCCGCGAAGGCGGGGCAGGGCGATCGCGCATTCGTCGCGGGAGACCTGTTGGCTGCGACAGGTTTTTACGAGGCGGCGCTTGCCATCGACCCGACACTTGCGCCAGCACTGAACAATCTCGGACTCTGCCATGCCATGCGTGGTGATCGCGCCGCCATGGCGCGCTGCTTCGATGCACTGCGACGGCTCGATGCGTCATGGCAGCCGCCGCATGCCAATCTGGGCGCCATTGCCCTGCGCTCGCACCAGTTCACCGAAGCAGGAGAGCATTACGAGGCGGCATTGCGGGCATTGCCCAAATCGACTGATGTGCAACGCGACGCCAGCGGTCAGGGTCCGGGCCGGGTCGAACTCCTCGATGCCATCGGCCTTACCTTGCAGCGGCGCGGCATGCCGGACGAGGCCATCGTGCGCTTCCGGAAAGCGCTGCACCTCGAACCCGGCAATATGGATGCTGCGACCAACCTGCTATTTGCCTTGTTGCATTCGCCGACCGCATCGCCTGAGGTGGTGTTTGCGCAATTTCGCGCATGGTCGAAGCAGCACGAGGAACCCTTGCGCGTTCTCGTGCGACCGCATGCCAATGTGCGTGACGCGGCGCGGCGGCTGCGCATCGGCTACTGCTCGGGGGATTTCTACGACCATGCCGTGGCGAACTTCATCGAACCGATTCTGCGCAACCATGATCGCAGCGCGTTCGAGGTGTTTATCTATGCCACGCGCGCGCACGACGATGTACAGAGCAAGTCGCTGCGCGCAATCTGCGATGCGGCCGGCGATGCCTGGTGCGAGGCCGCGGGGTTGGATGATGCTGCGCTGGCTGCACGCATCCGCGATGATGCCATCGATATCCTCATCGACCTGTCGGGCCACACGCTCGGGCACCGCTTGCCGGTGTTCGCCCGCAAGCCGGCGCCGGTGCAGATCAGTTACCTCGGTTACCCGGCGACCACCGGCCTCGAGTGCATGGATTACCGCATCACTGATGCGGCAACCGATCCGCCCGGCGTCGCGGAGGCATTTCACACCGAGAAGCTGTTGCGCCTACCGAATTCGCAGTGGTGTTACCGGCCCAAGCCCACGGCGCCGGCGGTGAGCCCGCTGCCCGCGATGCGTAGCGGGGACATCATGTTCGGCTCCCTCAACAACCCGTCCAAGCTGAATGCGGTGACGCTGGGCCTGTGGGCGCGGGTGCTGCGCGAGGTGCCCACAGCGAAGCTCACCGTGACCAGCGTGACCGATGCCGGCAGCCGCGAGCGCATCGCCAGCTTTTTCGCCGCCGAAGGCATTGCGCCCGCGCGGCTGCGCGTGATGGGGGCGCTGGAGGAGCGCGAGTTCTGGCGCATTCGCGAGGAAATCGACCTGGTGCTCGACGCCTATCCCTACAACGGGACCACCACCACCTGCGAGGCGCTGTGGGCCGGGTTGCCGGTGATCACACTGGCGGGAACCCATGGGCAGTCGCGGACGTCGGCCAGTCTTCTCACGGCGATCGGGCTGTCGCAGTTCATTGCCGCCGATGCCGAGGGGTTTGTGGCCATCGCCCGAGAGTGGGCGGCGCCGGCGCAGCGCGCGGGCCTCGCCGCGTTGCGCGCGGATTTGCGCGATCGTATACAAAGGCATGGCCTGTGCGACGGGCCGGCCTTCACACGCGCATTGGAGGCGCTATATCGCAAGGCCTGGTCCGCCTGGTGCGCTGCGCGCGACAGTGCCCCTGGGCATCTCGTGGAGGCAAAGCCATGACGCGGCGCCTGCACATCGGCGGCACTGTTGCGAAGGAAGGTTGGGAGGTGCTCAACGCCAACCCCGCGCCCTATGTGAACCATGTGGGCAATGCCAACGATCTGTCGCGATTCCCGGATGGCACCTTCGATGCGATTACCAGGCGGTGGGGTTGAACGAGGAGCTCCTCGGCTGGTTCCTTGCAGAAGCGGGATTCGTCGATGTGCAGCGCACGGCGGCATTCGGCCTCTTCGAGGACACCAGCATGTATCGCTTCAAGGGCGTGGCGATCAGCCTGAACCTCATTGCGCGCAAGCCCGGGCCTGCGGGGTTGTAGCGGAAGGCCACAGGCAGGATTCCTGTGCCGGGAGTGGGCCGGCGGGCATGCTTCGTGCAAAAATACGGGTTCGCCCAATCGAATAGGGAAGAACTGCAATGCCCGCACTCGTACTCAATGGCAAGGCCCTGTCGCTGGAAATGGAAGCCGAACTCGGCAAGCGCGTCACTGCGCTTCGCGCAGGGGGCAAGGGGGGCAATGAGCCGCCGATTCTCGCCACCATCCTCGTCGGTGACGACCCGGCGTCAGCCACTTACGTGAAAATGAAAGGCAATGCCTGTCAGCGCGTGGGCATGGAGTCGCGCAAGGTCGTGTTGCCGCAATCCACCACCACGAAACAATTGTTGGCTGAAATCGACAAGCTGAATGCCGATCCGCGCGTGCATGGCATCCTGCTGCAACACCCGGTGCCTTCGCAGATCGACGAGCGCACCTGCTTCGACCGCATTGCGCTCGCCAAGGACGTGGACGGCGTCACGGTGCTTGGCTTCGGCAAGATGGCCATGGGTGAAGCAGCCTACGGTTCGGCCACGCCAGCCGGCATCATGCGTCTGCTCGCGCATTACAAGATCACGCTGGCTGGCAAGCACGCGGTGGTGGTGGGACGCAGCCCCATCCTTGGCAAGCCGGTGGCCATGATGCTGCTGAATGCCAACGCCACGGTCACGATCTGTCACTCGAGGACGCAGGGCCTGCCCGACCTCGTTCGCCAGGCCGACATCGTGTTGGGGGCGGTGGGCAAGCCGCAGTTCATCAAGGGCGCGTGGATCAAGCCGGGCGCCGTGGTGGTGGACGCCGGCTATCATCCGGGGGGCGTTGGCGACATCGAGATTCCGGCCGTCATCGCTACCTGTTCGGCCTACACGCCGGTACCCGGAGGCGTCGGCCCGATGACCATCGCGACCCTCATGGCGCAGACCGTGGATGCGGCGGAAAAGGCGGCTGGCGAGTCGCTCCCACCATGAAGTCTCGGCTATAGTAGTGCGTCGTTAGGATGGGAATTTTTCAGACCATGTCGGGCGGGCCGGCGGTGGCGCCGGGGCAGCCAGGCACGATCGCAACAGTTCGATTCATCAGAAGAAACGGGAGAAAGTAGTGTCAATCGAAAAAGTAGCGGTAATTGGCAGTGGACTCATGGGTCATGGCATTGCGCAGGTGGCTGCGATGTCGGGCCAGACGGTGGTGCTTATCGACAAATCCGAGGATGCCCTGGCGTTCGCCAGGCAGAAAATGGGCGACAGCCTGAAGCGCCTCGCCGAGAAGGGCCGGATCAAGGACACCCCGGAAGCCGTGCTGGGCCGGATCCGCACGACATCGAGTCTCGCCGACGGTGTTCGCGATGCGCAGTATGTCGTTGAAGCCGTGTTCGAGGACATCAACCTCAAGCGCAACCTGCTGGCGGAAGTGGAAGCCCACGCGCCCAAGGACACCATCCTCGGCACCAATACCAGCGGTCTGTCGATCCAGGCGATCTCCGGCAAGGTCAAGAACAAGGAAAAGGTCATCGGCATGCACTGGATGAACCCGCCGCAATTGATGAAACTGGTGGAAATCATCAAGAGCAACAAGACCGACGATGCCACGCTGCAGACGACGCTGGACCTATGCACGCGCTACGGCAAGGAGACGGTGATTTCGCAGCGCGATGTGTGGTTCTTTCTCGCCGCGCGCGCGCGGGTCGGTTTTTCCATCGAGAACTGCGCCATGCAACTGGCCGGGGTCGCCGACCACCGGACGCTGGACGCGGTCACCCGCTACAAGATCGGCCTGCCGATGGGCGAGTTCGAGTTGCTCGACTTCACCGGCGCGGTGGACATCCGTCCCAAGGGGTTGGCCTCCGTCGAGGAAATCCTTAAAGAACACCCCGACTACGAGCCATGGCCGGAATTCCGCAATGCCTACACATACCTCGCCAAGGAAGTCTGGGCCGACATGGCGGCCAAGGGCCTGTCCGGCGTGAAGACGGGCAAGGGGTTCTATGAGTATCCCGGCAAGAAGTACGTGAAGCCCGATATCCCGAAGGAACTGGCGGACAAGGTCGATCCGGTGCAGCTGATGGCCCCGGCCCTGAATGCCGCCGCCTGGTGCGTGACCCATGGCGTGGGCAGCGTGGAGGACGTCAACAAGTCCATGCGCCTGGCCTTCGGCTGGCCCAAGGGCATCTTCGACTACATTCCCGACTACGGCATCGCGAAGATCATCGAGGTGCTGAACGCCAAGGAGAAGGCTGCACCGCATTGGCTGCACGGCTTCTATCGCGTCGATCCGCTGTTGGCGAACTGGAAGTCCTGACCGGCGAACGCTCGTCCGCTGACGCATTGAGAAAACCGGAGCGCGCCACCGTCAGGCTGGTGTGCTCCGCCGAGTACACCTGGAGAAAATATGACCATCAATGACGCCATCAACTATGAAAGGCGCGAGAGCGTTGCCTGGATCACGCTCACGCGCCCCGACCAGATCAACGCTATCAACGACAACGTCCGTAATGGCCTGGTGCAGGCGCTGGAGCAGGCCGATGCCGATGCCGAAGTGCGCGCCATCGTCCTGACGGGTTCGGGGCCGCGAGGATTCTGTGCCGGTGCCGACATCAAGGAAGCCCGGGGCGCGGAGACGCCGGTGGAAGCGCGGCGACGGATGCTGCGGGCCACCTACCTCGACGCGCTCGAGCGTGCCACCAAGCCCACCATCGCAGCCATACATGGCATCTGCATGGGGGGCGGCTTCGAGATTGCGCTGGCTTGCGACATCCGGATCGCCTCGGCCGACGCCATCTTTGCATTGCCGGAGACTGGCCTTGGGCTGATTCCCGGCGGCGGCGGCACGCAACGCCTGCCGCGCATTGTTGGCCTCGGCCGTGCCCTCGACCTGATGCTCACCGGTGACCGGATCGATGCGCAGGAGGCATTCCGCATCGGCGCCATTTCCCGCCTGGTCGCGGACAACACCCAGCTGGCGACGGAGGCCGAAAAAGTTGCATTGCGCATCGGCGCCAAGCCGCCCACTGCAACCGCGTATGCCAAGGAAGCGGCGCGCAGCGGCATTGAACTCGATCTCAAGGCCGGGCTGCAGTTGGAGAAGACGCTGTTCACCATGCTGCTTACGACAGAGGATCGGCGCGAGGCGGCCGCGGCATTCAAGGAAAAGCGCAAGCCGAACTTCACCGGCAAGTAGGCGTCCTGCCGGGGTCGAAGCTGGCACCCAAGGCGTTGTCAGTGTTCAATCGGTTCAAGCCAGAGAAACGGGTATCTGACAGAAAAAGTGTCAGGATATCCGGGCGCTGACGATGCCCTATCAGCGCGCTGGTGGTATCGAGTAGGTCGCCGTCACATGGGCCACTAGATCCTCGCTGCCTTCCGAGTAGATAGACACCTCGCCTACCGCCAGCCGTTTGCCGACTTTCAGCAGGCGGACATCGCAGAGCACGTCGCGGTGCGTGGGCTTGTTCAGGAAATTGATGTTGAGACTGGTGGTGACGGCGAGGGGCACCAGCCCGATTTCGCCCAGCACCGCGGCGTACAGGGCAGCATCTGCCAGGGCCATGAGGGTGGGGCCCGATACCGTGTCGCCGGGCCGCAGATGTTTCCTGTCCACGCGAAGTCGTGCCTTGGCGCTGCGCCTGCCCAAGGCTTCGAGCACGATGTGTCCGTCCATGTCCAGATGGTATTCGTGAAGCAGCGCCTGCACCCTCTCCATTGTGACTGCGGGCGCCTTCACCTCAGCGCCACTCGATCTTCTCGCCGACCCTCTTCGGCCAGTAGGCGCGGAAATGTTCCACCAGGCGCTCGGTGTGCTCGTGCATGGTGAGGTAGGCCTTCTTGGCATTGCCCGCGATGATGGCGGCGGCGATGCGGCTGTGGTCGTGCACGATGTGATCTTCGAGCACCTTGCGATCGAGGCT